>DATEIF010000654.1:0-6612 GCA_035279205.1 Vineibacter sp. | reverse complement strand
ATCCGGGTCGTCGCCTACATCATCGACGGCTTCGTCATCGGCATTCCGATCTGGATCATCTTCGGCATCGTGTTCGCCTCGATGTCCGGCGCGCTGTCGTCGGGCGATGAGCAGGCGGTGGCCGATGCCTTCGCCGCCAATGCCGGCATCTTCATCGTCGTCTACCTGCTGGCGTTCGTGGCCGCCTGGCTCTATGAGGCGATGATGAACAGCTCGGCCGGCGGCGGCACGCTCGGCAAGCGCGCGCTGGGTCTGCGGGTCGTGCGCGGCACCGACGGATCGCGGATCTCGTTCGGTCGCGCCACGGGCCGGTTCTTCGCCAAGCTTTTCATCACCGGCCTCATTCCGTTCGGTATCGGCTTCATGATGGCCGGCTTCACCGAGCGTAAGCGGGCGCTGCACGACATGATCGCCGACACCGTCGTGATCAAGAAATAGGTGCGCGCCGGGTTTGCCTGAACTGCGCAAGGGCCGGCCTCGTGTCGGCCCTTTTGTCTGCGATCCGGTCAATGCCAACAGGAGCCGAGCCCATGCCGTCGTGGATCCCGCCTTCGGGTGGACAGCCGCCCGCACCGCCGCCGCCGGGGCCGCCCGGACCGCAGTGGGGCGCGCCGGGACAGATGCCGGCGGCCGGCATGGACGTGATCGACTACCGCATCCACGGCGAGGAGATGCAGTACGTCGAGATCGAGCTCGACCCCGGTGAGGCGGCCGTCGGCGAGGCCGGCAGCCTGATGTACATGGATGCCGGGGTCGGCATGGAGGCGGTGTTCGGCGATGGCCGCAAGACGGCGTCGGGCGGCTTCCTCGACAAGCTGGTCGGTGCCGGCAAGCGCCTGCTGACCGGCGAGTCGCTGTTCACGACGGTCTATACCAACCAGTCGCCCTACAAGCGCATCGTGGCCTTCGCCGCGCCCTATCCGGGCACCATCATCCCGATGAACCTGCGCGAGATGGGCGGCATGCTGATCTGCCAGAAGGATGCCTTCCTGTGCGCCGCCCGCGGCGTGCAGCTGGGGATCTATTTCCAGCAGAAGCTGAGCGTCGGTTTCTTCGGCGGCGAAGGCTTCATCATGCAGAAGCTGGAGGGCGACGGCATGGCCTTCGTCCATAGCAGCGGTGCCATCATGCAGCGCCAGCTGGCGGCGGGCGAGATGCTGTTTGTCGACACAGGCTGCCTGGTGGCCCTGATGCCCACCGTGCAGTTCGACATTCAGTATGTCGGCAACATCAAGACCGCCCTGTTCGGCGGCGAAGGTATTTTCTTTGCCCGCGTCATGGGACCGGGCACTATCTGGCTGCAGAGCTTGCCGTTCTCGCGCCTCGCCTCGCGGATCTTCGCGGCGGCGCCGCAGCGCGGCGGCGGTGGCCGGGAGGAGGGCAGCGTGCTGGGTGGCATCGGCAACCTGTTCGACGGCGACAATCGCTGAGCACAGTGGCGGACGAACGGCGCCTCACCATTCCCCCTGTCGTCTGGCGGCGGCTGGCCGCCGGCGTGATCGATGCCCTGTTGCTGACGCCGCCGACGCTGCTGATCATCGGAGTCACCGGCGACAACTGGAGCCTGACGCCGATCGCGGCCCTGCTGGTGGCGCTGCTCGACCTGGTCTACCGCGCCGGCCTGGAATCCTCGCGCTGGCGCGCCACCCTGGGCAAGCGCTGGCTGGGGCTTGCCGTCACCACCCTGGACGGCGAACGGATCTCGGTCGAGCGGGCCATCGTGCGTACCTTGCCGTTCTGGGGCGGCACGCTGGTCGCCGTGCTGACGCCGGTCCTGGGTACCGCGGTCTTCAGCCTGATCGCCTGGCTGGTGGCGCCGGCCTGCCTGCTGTGGCTGCCGCGCACCGGCTGGCGCCAGGCCCTGCACGACCAGTGGGCAGGGGCTCTGGTCGGGCCGGCCAAACAGGCCGCGGTGCTTGCAGAATCGGCATCGGAGACACCCGCCGCGGCGCCTTGACCTTGTATGCAATTCCCCGTAATTCGCCGCCATTGCGGCACTGGAGGACGATCATGGACAAGTTCACGACACTGACGGGCGTGGCGGCACCGCTGCCGATCGTCAACGTCGATACCGACATGATCATTCCCAAGCAGTTCCTGAAGACCATCAAGCGCACCGGCCTCAAGGACGGCCTGTTCTATGAGATGCGCTACGCCGCCGACGGCAAGAAGCTCGACTTCGTGCTCGACCGGCCGGCGTATCAGAACGCCAAGATCCTCGTCGCCGGCCCCAACTTCGGCTGCGGCTCCAGCCGCGAGCACGCGCCCTGGGCGCTGCTCGATTTCGGCATCCGCTGCGTGATCTCCGAGAGCTTCGCCGACATCTTCTATAACAACTGCTTCAAGAACGGCATCCTGCCGATCAAGCTGTCCAAGGAAGACATCGCCAAGCTGATGGACGACGCCGAGCGCGGCGCCAACGCGGTAATCACCGTCGATCTTGTGAACCAGGAGATCAAGGGTCCCGACGGCGGCACCGTGAAGTTCGACATCGATCCGTTCCGCAAGCAGTGCCTGCTCGAAGGGCTCGACGATATCGGACAGACGCTGCAGGCGGCCTCGGCGATCGACGCCTTCGAGGGCGCGCAGAAATCGTCGCAGCCCTGGCTGTCGATGACGCGCTGAGCGTCATCAAGCACCTTCGGCGAAGCGCCCGGCGTCGGGCGCTTTCGCGTTTTTCGGAAACTGTTTGGAGGATATGGAGATGGCCGGTTCCAACCGCACGCTGCTGGTCCTGCCCGGCGACGGCATCGGACCCGAGGTGATGAACGAGGTGCGCAAGGTCATCGCCTGGATGGGCAAGAAGCGCGCCGTCGGTTTCGATATCACCGAAGACCTCGTGGGCGGCGCCGCGCTCGACAAGCACGGCCTGCCGGTGACCGATGACGCAGTGAAGACGGCGATGGAAGCCGACGCGGTGCTGTTCGGCTCGGTCGGCGGCCCGAAGTGGGACACCCTGCCGTTCGACAAGAAGCCCGAGCGCGGCCTCCTGCGCCTGCGCAAGGAGATGGACCTGTTCGCCAACCTGCGCCCGGCCAAGGTGTTCGACGCGCTGGTCGATGCCTCGACGCTCAAGCCCGAGATCGTCAAGGGGCTGGACATCATGATCATCCGCGAGCTGACGTCGGGTGTGTATTTCGGCGAGCCGCGCGGCGTGAAGACCCTGGCCAACGGCGAGCGCGAGGGCATCGACACGCAGCGCTACACGTCGGGCGAGATCCGCCGCGTCTGCGCCGTGGCCTTCGAGCTGGCGCGCAAGCGCCAGAACAAGGTGTGCTCGGCCGAGAAGGCCAACGTCATGCACACCGGCGTGCTGTGGCGCGAAGAGGCCACCAAGCTGCACAAGGAAAGCTACAGCGACGTGCATCTCAGCCACATGTATGCCGATGCGCTCGCCATGCAGCTGCTGCGCTGGCCGCAGCAGTTCGACGTCATCGTCACCGACAACCTGTTCGGCGACATCCTGTCGGACGAGGCCTCGATGCTGACCGGGTCGCTGGGCATGCTGCCGTCGGCCTCGCTGGGCGCACCCGACGCCACCGGCCGGCGCAAGGCGCTCTACGAGCCGATCCACGGCAGCGCGCCCGACATCGCCGGCAAGGGGTTGGCCAATCCGCTGGCCGAGACGCTGAGCTACGCCATGATGCTGCGCTACTCGTTCGACCTGCCGGGCGAGGCCGACCTGGTCGAGCGCGCCGTCGAGAACGTGCTGGCGGCGGGCTACCGCACGGCCGATCTGCTGACCGGCGGCATCGACGACAAGGCGGCGGCCGCCAAGGGCCTGAAGAAGGTCGGCACCCAGGAAATGGGCGACGCCATCGTGAAGGAGCTTGACCGCCTGGTGTGACGGCGGGAGGACCGCATGGAGTCGTTCGGGTCCATCATCTTTGTCGCCATCGTCGTCATCGTGGCGATCCTGATGCTGCGGGCCAGCCTCACGGTGGTGCCGCGCGACTCGAACTGGACGGTCGAGCGTTTCGGCCGCTTCCATCGCCTCCTCAGGCCGGGGTTCCATTTCGTCGCGCCGCTCATTGACCGGGTCGGCGCCCGGCTCGACATGCGCGAGACGGCACTGGATGTGCCACCTCAGCGCGCAATGACTGAGGACAACGCCGCGGTAGAGGCTGGTGCTGTCCTGGGCTACCGGATCGTCGATGCCGTCAAGGCCACCTACGATGTCGCCGATCTGAAGGCCGCCCTCGTTCAGCTGGTCGGCACGGCGATGACGCGTGTCATTCGCACCCGGCCGATCGCGGCGCTGGCAACCGATCGCGCCGCGATCAATGCGGCCTTGATACAGCAGGTCGCGCCCGCCGCCGAAGCGTGGGGCGTGGCGGTCTCCACTCTCGATCTGCGCGGCATCGCGTTGCCGGATTGACCGGCAGCGCGGTGCCTTTGCCTGCTACTTCCAGGTCAGTCCCAGCTCGCCGAAGCGGTTGAGCACGTTGAACAGGATGCGGGAGACGTTGTTGTCGTAGCCGTTGTGCGGCAGGCTGCCGCAAAACGTGATCGAGCCGGTGGCGAACACCGCGCCGCCATGCGGCGTGTCGAAGTACGTCATGTCGGCGCGGATCAGCTTTTCGATCGGCAGGCCTGACACCGTCGAGTAGATGCCCAGCACTTCCTCGGGCACGGCGACGAAGTGATCCTGATGCTTCTCGGAGGAGGCGATCACGATCGCGTTGTGCGGCGTGCCCAGCGTATGGTCGGCGCGGTCGAGCTCGAAGCCCGCGGCGCCGCCGCCGCTGAAGCCGAAGTCGCCGATGATCTCGTCGCTGACGCCGTCCATGATCCAGGCGGCACGCGGGTCGTTCGATGCCGGCAGGCGCCGGTAATACGAACCTTCGTACTGTCCCTGGGACGAGAAGCCGACACCGCCCAGCATCTGCGGCGGCCGACCGTTGTGCCGCCACAGGCCGCCATAGGCACCGTCGAGCGCGTGGTAGTACTCGCCGGGCTCGGCCGCCCAGGTGCGGATGGCGGCGCCGGCGCGACGGATCTCCAGCACCCCCGGCACCTTGGGCGAACGCGCCACGCGCCAGTAGAAGCCGTTGCCGCCGAGATAGGCGAGCCGGCCGCCGCCGTCGACGTAGCTCTGCAGCGCATCGAGCGTGCCCAGCGTGTGGTACTCGGGATGCGAGCCGGTGACGACGACCTTGTAGTCCTTGATCAGGTCGAGGCCATGGTCGTCGAGGTCTTCGTCGGTGATCACGTCGACGTCGATGCCTTTGGCCTCGAACCAGCTCACCAGGTGGGTGTCGGCCGGGAAATGCCGCAGGCCCGAGCCGCGTGCGTCGTTGAAGCTCGGAAAGCCCGGCCGCATCGTCAGCGCCGGCCGCAGGCGCGACGAGTAGCAGACGCCGCTCATGTCGCTGTGCCGGTTGTAGGTCGACAGGCCGAACTCGGGATGGTCCTGCGGATTGTTCGGTGCAGCGCCCCATTCCTTGACGCGCTGGCGGAACGCATCGTCGTAGTTGCCGCGAATGAAGTTGAAGTAGACTTGGTAGGTGAAGGTCGCCGCGAGATAGACGACTTTGGCTGTCGGCTTGCCGACCGCCGGCCGCACGAAGAACGGGACGATGTCCTGATGCGATCCACAGGTGATCTGCATGCCGTAGACGCCGCTTTTGAGGTCGGCGGGCACGGTGAAGCTGAAATCCGTCTCCCAGCCGCAGTCGTGCAGGTCATCGTCGTGGAAGTGGATCGCCGCGTACTGGCGCGGCGCCTCGCGCCAGCGCATCTCCTGGCCCGTCCAGGTCGAGCCTTTCATGGCCCGCGCCGGCAGGTTCACCAGCACGCCATGCAGGCGATGGGGGCCGATATCCTCGATGTCGATGCCGTCGAAGCCGCGGGAGAAGTCCCACGCCGCCAAGGTCTGCAGCGGCAGCTTTCCGGGATCGAAAGCCAGGGTGGTCGGATCGGCAATGGCGGCGCCGAGGATCATGGGGTCCTCGATCTTGCCGTTGAAGTAGCGTCGGGCCGGCTGCGCCTGCTGGGCGGCGATGAAGAGTGCACGCCGTGCGTCAGGCGCCAGGGTTGCATCGAACGGCGCCCAGGCCTCGCCCGCATCGTCGCTGAGCGCCTCGGCGCGCAGCGGCTTCTGGCCGATGCGCACCGACCGGGCGACCGGGTCGATCACCGCCCAGATGCGATACCATGCGCGTGGGCGAAACGCCTTGCCGGTCTCGATGCGCAGCGGCGTGCCGGCCGGCCGGCCGATTTCCAGCGCCAGGCCCCGCGGTGTTGCCAGCAGCGCGAACCCGACGCCGGCATCGACATCCCAGCGCGACAGCACGCACTGATCGCCGCTGCCGGGCAAGGTCGGCCAGATCGTGGCGGCGATGGTGATGGCGCGCAGCGGCGAGAGGGCCGTGGCGCGTTCCACGACTGCGTACGAGCCGGGAAAGGAGCGTTGCACGCGCGATGGGAACGTGTGCGTGAAGCGGGACGACAGGTCCTCGAACTTCATGCCGGGCCCCTTGGGATGGGGGTCACCGCAGCGGATGCGCACCAGCCGTGCATGCGTGGGCTCGCTGCCGCTGCTCGATATCTTGAACGCGATTTGCTCACCGGCCGCAGCCGACAGTCGATCCGTATATCCGGTCAAAGAAA
>DATEIF010000653.1:0-5822 GCA_035279205.1 Vineibacter sp. | reverse complement strand
TCGAACCATGAAGCGATGCCGCGCTAAGGCTTCAGCTCGATCTCGATGAACACGAACTCGAAGCTGTTGGGATTGATCACGTCATGCTCGACCCCGGCGGCGCGGCTGTAGGACACGCCCGAGGCCAGCGGTGAGCGGATTTCCTGTGTGCCGTTCCAGATCGCAAGGTCCCCCGATGTGATCGGCACGACGATGTAGTCGTGGCCATGCCGGTGCCAGCCGGTGTGGCCGCCCGGCGGGAAACGCCATTCGGTGACAATGGCGCGGTCGGTTTCCGCCTGTTTCGTTCCCTTCGCCAGGACGCGCCGGGCATCCTCGGGCCGCTCCGCCATGTCTGCTCTCCATCATCGATCGCGTGCTGCGATGGACCATATCAACCCCGCTTTGTCGCAGCCATAACCTATTGAAACCCTTGTGAGTTTTTTTGAGAACGCGCAGACTGCGACACCTGGGAACGCGGCGTCGCTTGACTTGCGGGGAGAGCAAGCGCATCACGCGGCCCCACGTCGACCGGGGTCCCTTCAATCGGGCCGGACGGCGATTGATGGTGCCATCCGGCCGGGACCTTCACACGTATGACTTCTTCGGACAGCGCCGCCACAGGCGCTTCTACCGGTCCGGCCGGGCAGGCGGGTCACGGTCGGGATGGAACTGCCGCCGAAGGACCGGCTGTGGGTCCTTTGCATGAACCGGCCGTCGTCGGTGCACCCAGCGCTGCCGCGGCCGATCCCGTGCTCGGCAACCCGACAGTGGTAGCCGACGCCATGATGCCGGAGCATAACCCCGACAGTGCCGCCGCCGAGAACCGACACAAAGGTGCACTGCAGGCGCTGACCGTCGCCGCTCTGGGCGTGGTCTATGGCGATATCGGCACCAGCCCGCTCTACACCGTCCGCGAGGCCTTCCACCCCACGGGGGGCCTGTCCGTCCGGGACCCCACGGCGGTTCTCGGGGTTCTCTCGCTGGTCTTCTGGGCACTCGTGCTCACCGTGACGGTGAAGTACGTGATCCTGATCCTGCGTGCCGACAATCGCGGTGAAGGCGGCGTGCTGGCATTGGCGCGACTGGCGTCCAATGCCTTGCCGGTCGGCGCGATCCGCCAACGCTCCCTGATCCTGCTGGCGTCGATCATCGGCCTGACCCTGTTCTTCGGCGACGGGCTGATTACGCCGGCGATGACCGTGCTGTCGGCGGTCGAAGGCATCCAGGCGGTTCAACCCGGGATGAAGCATTTCGTGGTGCCCATCGCCGTCGGCATCCTGGCCATGCTGTTCGTCATCCAGGCGCGCGGCACCAGCCGGGTCGGGCAGATGTTCGGGCCGATCATGTGCCTCTGGTTCATCACGCTGGCCGGGCTGGGGATATGGCACATCGCTCACAACCCGTCCGTGCTGAAGGCGCTGAACCCCTACTACGGTATCGCCCTCATCGATTCGCTGGGGTGGAAGACGTTCGTCGCCCTGGGCGCGATCGTGCTCGCCATCACGGGCGGCGAGGCGCTCTACGCCGACATGGGTCATTTCGGCCGCAAGCCTATTCGCATCGCCTGGTTCGGCATGGTCCTGCCAGCCCTGATCCTCAACTACTTCGGCCAAGGCGCGCTGCTGCTGCGCCACCCCGATGTGCTCGATCACCTGTTCTTCGAGCTGGCGCCCGACTGGGCCCTGATCCCGATGATCGCGTTGGCCACCGCGGCGGCCATCATTGCCTCCCAGGCGGTGATCTCGGGTGTCTTCTCGTTGACCCAGCAGGCAATCCAGCTCGGCCTGCTGCCGCGCATGACCATCCGCCATACCTCGGAGACCGAGATCGGCCAGATCTATGTCCCGCGCGTGAACTGGATCATGATGGTGGGCGTCATCGCACTGGTGATCGGCTTCGGCTCGTCGAGCAATATCGCCGGCGCCTACGGCATCGCCGTGACGGGCGCGATGACGATCGATGCCGGGCTCGCTGCCATTGTCGCCGCCCTGATCTGGAAGTGGAACAAGTGGACCGCGCTGGCCGTGTTCGCGGCGCTGGGACTGATCGACGTCGCCTTCTTTGCCGCCAATGCGCTCAAGATCCCGGAGGGCGGCTGGTTCCCGCTGGCGATGGCCGTGGGCGCCTGGTTCGTCATCACCACCTGGCGGCGCGGGCGATCGGTGCTGTACGAAAAGCTGCACGGCAGCGCCATGCCGGTCGATCTGTTCCTGTCCACCATGCGCGAGGCGCCGCTGCGCGTTGCCGGCACCGCCGTGTTCATGACCGGTGACATCAACACCGTGCCACTGGCGCTGCTGCACAACCTCAAGCACAACAAGGTGCTGCACGAGCGCATCATCCTGCTGCAGGTGCTGACGGTCGACATTCCGCGCGTGGCCGAGGTCAAGCGCGTCGAGGTGCGGCGGCTGGGCAAGGGTTTCCACGCCGTCGTCGTGCGCTACGGCTTCATGGAGCAGCCCGACGTGCCGGGGGCACTGTCGAAGTGCCGGGTGCACGGCCTTGCCTACGACGAGATGCAGACGTCGTTCTTCCTCGGCCGCGAAAGCCTGATCCCCGCCGGCCGCTCGACCTTGGGCCGGGTGCGCCAGGCGCTGTTCATTTTCCTGTCGACCACGGCCCTGGCATCCAAGGTCTTCTTCCGCATTCCACCTAACCGGGCCGTCGAATTGGGTGGTCAGGTCGAGATCTAAGTGGACCTTGCCGGCCCACGCCGGGCCGGCCACATGTGTCGCATGAGCAAGGCTAATTCCGGCCGCGACGGCACGTCGTTTGAATGCCGCCGCGGCCTTGGCTACAATCTAATGTTGTTCGTACACAAACAGTCGCAGCCCGGGCTGCGGGAGCCTGCATGACCGCCCTGAGCCTCCAGCACGGTCTCGCTTTCGAAGACCTCTACCGCCGCGACGGGCTGGCCCGTCTCGATGCCGCGTTTGTCGCCGGCCTGGCCGCCGCCAATGTCGAGCTGCACAATCGCTTCGTCACCGCCCGCGCCAATCCGGACGCGCTGGCCGCCAAGGACGAATCGACGCTTCTGATCGATCTGGCGCCGCACCTGGAGGACTTCGTCGGCAACCTGTTCGGTGTGTCGGCCGAGGCCGAGGCGCTGCGCGCCCAGCACAACCGGCTGATGCCGACCTATGACTGCAAGCGGCTGTTCGTGCAGCGTCATGCCGCCCGCGCCATCAAGGCGCCGGACGCGGCGGCCCTCGACGGCGCCACGGTGACGACAGCGGCGAACGCGGTGGTCGGCCTCGACATGGCGGATGCCGCGATCGACCTGGAAGCGCGCGAACTGGCTTTCGCCGAGGCCGTGCGGCAGCGGTTGGGCAGCGAATACAAGGTCGCCGCGCCGACGCCCGAGATCGATGCGCTGACCCGCTATGCGGCCTGGGCGCTGAATGCTGCCGAGGGCAAGAAGCGGCATCGGCCGGGCGTTCTGTTCAAGCAGCCGCACAAGCTCGACTTCGAGCACCTGGTGCCGCTGGAGACCGAAGCGGCCGATGGCGTGACCAAGCTCAAGTTGCCGCTGGCCCTGCAGCGTCATCGCGAGGGCTTCGCCCTGACCGACGCCGGCTTCGACCTCAACCATGCGCTCGACCAGACCCAGTACTGCATCTGGTGCCACAACCAGGGCAAGGACAGCTGCTCGCGAGGCTACAAGGACAAGAAGACCGGGGCGTTCCAGAAGTCGCCTTTTGGGGTGACGCTCGCCGGCTGCCCGCTGGAGGAGAAGATCTCGGAGATGAACCTGGTCAAGGGCCAGGGCTTCTCGGTCGGCGCGCTCGCCATCGTCGCCGTCGACAACCCGCTGTGCGCCGCCACGGGACACCGCATCTGCAACGACTGCATGAAGGCCTGCATCTACCAGAAGCAGGAGCCGGTCGACATCCCGCAGATCGAGACCCGCACCTTGAAGGACGTGCTGTCGCTGCCGTGGGGTTTCGAGATCTACGGGCTGCTGACGCGCTGGAACCCGCTCGACCTGCGCCGTCCCCTGCCCAAGGCGTCGTCCGGCCGCAGCGTGCTGGTGGTCGGGCTGGGACCGGCCGGCTTCAACCTGTCGCATCACCTGATGAACGACGGCCACACCGTGGTGGCGATCGACGGGCTGAAGATCGAACCGCTGGCCAGCGACATCTCGGGCGTGAAGCCCGACGGCACGCGCGTGCCGTTCCGGCCGATCCGCAGCATGGACGAACTGCGCGAGGATCTGGGCGACCGCGCTATGGCCGGCTTCGGTGGCGTCGCCGAGTACGGCATCACCGTGCGCTGGGACAAGAACTTCCTGAAGGTCGTGCGCCTGCTGATCGAGCGGCGGGCACAGTTCTCGATGTTCGGCGGCGTGCGCTTCGGCGGCACCGTCACCATCGAGAGCGCCTTCGCCATGGGCTTCGATCACATTGCGCTGTGCGCCGGCGCTGGCAAGCCGACCGTGATCGACATGCCCAACAAGCTGGCGCGCGGTGTGCGCCAGGCCTCCGACTTCCTAATGGCGCTGCAGCTGACCGGCGCCGCCAAGAAGGATTCGCTGGCCAACCTGCAGATCCGCCTGCCGGTGGTGGTGATAGGCGGCGGTCTGACCGCGATCGACACCGCGACCGAGTCGCTGGCCTACTACCCGCTGCAGGTCGAGAAGTTCCTGTCGCGGCACGAAGCGCTGATCGCCGAGCGCGGCGAGGAAACCGTGCGTGATGGCTGGAGCGCCGAGGAACGCAGCATCGCCGACGAGTTCATCGGCCACGCGCGCGCCATCCGCGCCGAGCGCGAGGCCGCGGCGCGCGAGGGTCGCGAGCCCGACCTGGTCGAGCTGATCAACGGCTGGGGCGGCGTCACCGTCGCCTATCGCCGCAAGCTGACCGAGTCGCCCTCCTACACGCTGAACCATGAAGAGGTTCACAAGGCGATGGAGGAAGGCATCCGCTTTTCCGAGGGCCTGTCGCCGATCGGCGTCGAGATCGACCAATACGGCCATGCGAGTGCGTTGCGCGTCACCGGCGAGCAGGGCGGCGAGCGCATCGAGGCGAGCCTGCCGGCGCGCTCGATCCTGGTCGCCGCCGGCACGCAGCCCAACACGGTGCTGGCCCGCGAGGATGCCGAGCACATGATGCTCGACGGCAAGTATTTCCGGGCGCTGGACGAGAATGGCGAGCCCTGCTCGCCCGAACGTGTCGCCAAGCCGACGGCGGTGCGCGTGCTGACCTACCGCCACGACGATGGCCGCATGGTGTCGTTCTTCGGCGATCTGCATCCGTCGTTCGCCGGCAACGTCGTGAAGGCGATGGGCGGCACCAAGCAGGGCTATCCCGTGGTGAGCCGGGTGATGGACACGCTGCCGGCCGCGGCGCGGGCCCCCGAGGCGATCCTGGCCGAGGCCAACACGCTGTGGCGCGCCTCGGTGCACGTGGTGAACCGCCTGACGCCCACCATCGTCGAGATCATCGTGCGGGCGCCGGCTGCGGCGCGTGCCTTCTCGCCCGGCCAGTTCTACCGCCTGCAGAACTACGAGTTCCATTCGCGTCGGGTCGAGGGCACCCTGCTGTCGATGGAAGGCCTGGCGCTCACCGGCGCCTGGGTCGACAAGGATGAGGGGCTGCTGTCCCTCATCACGCTGGAGATGGGCGGCTCGTCCGACCTCTGCGACCTGCTGGAACCGGGCGAGCCGGTGATCCTGATGGGGCCGACCGGCACGCCCACCGAGATCGAGCCCGGCGAGACCGTGGTGCTGGTCGGCGGCGGACTCGGCAACGCGGTGCTGTTCTCGATCGGACAGGCGCTGCGCGCCAACGGCAGCCGGGTGATCTATTTCGCCGGCTACAAGCGGGCGATCGACCGTTACA
>DATEIF010000652.1:0-24594 GCA_035279205.1 Vineibacter sp. | reverse complement strand
CGCCGATGCGCTGCGCATGCCCTCGTAGGTGTTCAGCACGACGGGTATGAGCGCTGCGGCGGCGATGAAGGCGATCTTGGCCGCCTCGCCGAAGCCGAACCAGATCGAGATCAGCGGTATCCAGGCCAGGATCGCGATCTGGCGCACGCCATTGAAGGTGGGCGCGGCCAGGCGATCGGCCTGTCGCGACAGGCCGAGCGTGGTGCCTGCTGCGATGCCGATGACTGTACCGATCGTGAAACCGGCGGCGTCGCGGATCAGGCTTGCGGCGAGATGGTAAAGCAGGCCCTCGTCGACGATTTGCACGATGGCGGTGCGGGCAACCCGCTCCAGCGGCGGCAGGATGCGCGGATCGACCAGGTGCAGATGGCTTGCCACCTCCCACAGGATCAGCAGCACGATCGGCAGCGCGACGCCGCGCAGGGCCCGGCGTTTTCGGCTGGCGTGGTCAGTGCGCGGCGCCGTGATCATGCGGCGCCTGTGTTGTCGGCGACGCGCCAGCGTTGTAGCCGGCGCTCGATGGTTGCCATCAGCTTGTCGAGGCTGAAGCCGACGATGCCGATCACGACCATCGCGATCATCACGGCATCGAGCCAGAACATCTGCCGGCCCCAGACCAGCAGGTAGCCCAGCCCTTCCGACGAGGCCAGCAGCTCGACGGCCACCAATGCCATCCAGGCGTGCGTCAATCCATAGCGCGCGCCGGTGAAGATCGGCGGTATGGCGCCGGGCAGCACGACCTTGCGCAGCAGCTGCCAGCGGTTGAAGCGGAACAAGGCGGCGACCTCGCCATAGGCGGGTGGGATACTGCGAATGCCGGCGAAGCTGTTCATGGCCATCGGCACGAAAGCGGCCTTGGCGATCACCAGGATCTTCAATCCTTCGCCGATGCCCGCCAGCAGCATGAGCAGCGGGATCCAGCCCAGTGTCGGCACCTGCGCGAAGGCAGTGAACAGCGGCCGGACATAATCCTCGACCGTGCGCGACAGCCCCATGGCGATCCCCAGCGCCAATCCGATGGTGGCGCCGATGCTGAAGCCATAGACGACGCGCTGCAGGCTGATGCCGGTGTGGCGCAGCAAGTCGCCGCTGCGCCACATCTCCGCCAGGCTATGCTCGACCTCCGATGGTGCGGGCAGGATCTGTGGCGGCAGCCATTCGAACGCCGCGCTCAGCGTCCACAGAACCAGCAGCAACAGCGGGATCATCAGGGCGACGGCTGCATCGCTGAACAGTCGCAGTCGTCGATGTCGTCCTGAGCGCGGCGAAGGAACCGTTGAGCCGTCGGTGCGCGCCGGCAAGGCATTCGGCACTGGGGAGCCATCAGCACTGGCCGTGCGAGACGACGGTTCAATGGTTCCTTCGCTGCGCTCAGGACGACGATCGGCGCCGCGTATGAGCGCCAACGCCAGGCCGGCCTCGATCACGAGCCGCTCGCGGGCTTGCCGTCCGCTCCGTAGCGCGTCCAGTAGGTCTCGAGGTTGAGCTCTTTCAGAGCGGCATCGAGGAACTGGGTTGCAAACCAGCCGTCGACGCTGACCTCGCGTCGGATCAGGCCATACTCCTTGGCCTGCTGAGCCTGGTATCGGTAGTGCGCAATGATGGAGTCGTCGATCAGCGGCGAGTTTCGGTACTTCAACGCCTGGCCGGCGAAATCCGCATTGTAGCTGGCTGCCGGGCGGCCCGACTTCGCCCAGATCGCGAACAGCGCGTCACGGTTCTCTTCCTGGGAGGACCACCACGCCGCCCGCACCAGTGCCTTGACGATGCGTGCGGTCAGCGCCGGGTGCTTGCCGACGAAGGTTTCGGCGGCGATCAACGTCGAGTGGCGCTCGAATGCGGGGTTGTCGCCCTTGGTCGTGTAGACGATCGTCGCCAGGCCCTGATCGGCCAGCAACAGCAGGCCGAAATTGCCGAACGCGGCGTCGATGTTCTTGCTGACGAGCGCGGCGTTGGTCGACGCCTCGTCCATGTTGATGACCTGCAGGTCGCGTTCGCCAAGCCCGTTGGCGGCCAGCACCTTCACGGCAGCGAGATGATTGTTGGTGCCACGGAAAAGCGACACCTTGCGGCCCCTCAGGTCCTTGACGCTTTTGATGTCGGAGCCGGGAGTCGTGGCCAGATAGGTGGGTGCATGGGCGCCCGAGGCCAGCAGGATCTTGGTCTTGAGGCCGCTGGCTCTGCCGATCACCTGCGGCAGGTCACCTTGGATGGCAAAATCGAGTTGGCTGTTGGCGAAGGCTTCGTTCACGGCCGGGCCCGCACCTTTGAAAAAGAACCACTGCACTTTGATCGCTGCGTCGTTCTTGAACTCTTCCTCGAGATAGCGGTTGGCGTGCGCGACCGCTGCCGAACTGCCACCGGCAAACTGCCGGTTGTCGATGCCGACCGAGGCGAAGCCGATGCGGATTGTGATCGGCTCCTGGGCCCGCGACATCGCGGGCGCGAGCAGCAGAAAGCCGAGCGACGCCAGCGCGACGGCGCGCCGCGTCCACGCCGTGGAGAGAGCTGTCTTCACGCTGCCACCTGCTCGGGGCTGATGTGGATCGATGTCGGTCGCGGCTGTGCGCTGTCGCTGGACCATGGTCCGTTGGGCTCGGTCGTGGCTTCCAGCGCCGCCATCACCGCGTTGCGCACCCGCAGCAGGACTGCGTCGGTGCGATCGCGCGGATGAGCCAGCTTGACCTCGAAAGTCTCGGCGATGCGGCCGGGCCGCGGAGCCATGACCACGACGCGATCGCCGAGATAAACCGCCTCATCGACGTCATGCGTCACCAGGATCATGGTGATGCGCTCGTGTGCCCAGATCCGCTGCAGCTCGTTCTGCAGGCGTGCACGGGTCAACGCGTCCAATGCGCCGAACGGTTCGTCCAGCAGCAGCAGACCGGGCCTGTTCACGAGGCCGCGCGCGATCGCGACGCGTTGCGCCATGCCGCCCGAAAGCTGATGCGGATAGGCGTCCTCGAAACCGCACAGGCCGACCAGCGCGATGTGCTCGGTGATCGATCGCCGCTTGGCCACCGCATCCATGTCGGCATTCAGCAGTCCCAGCGCGATGTTCTGCGCGACCGACAGCCAGGGAAATAATCGTGGCTCCTGAAAGACCAGTCCGCGATCGAGACTCGGTCCGGCGATCGGCGCGCCGTCGTAGCTGATGCGGCCATCGTAGTCCCGGTCGAGTCCTGCAATCAGGCGCAGCAACGTGGACTTGCCGCAACCGCTGGCACCGACGATGGTCAGGAGCTCGCCTGGGGCGACTGACAGATCGACACCGTGAAGAACGGGCAGCGATGCACCACTGACGCGGAACTGCTTGGCCACGTCACGAATGTCCAGATGTCCCTGCCGCGCCATGGCGAACCTTTCGGAAGATGGCGACGCAGCAACCCAATCGACGTCTGCCGCAATGACCATGGCACAGGGATGCGGGCGGCCGTTTTCGATTTTTTCTTTAGATGTTCGTCACATTTTCTATCGCGAGGATTCTCCCGCTCCCCGCTCTCGCGGGGAGAGAAGAGAGCTGGAATGACAGCGAGCTATATCTCCGCCGGTCGTCGTGCGATCAGCGCGGTGCCCTCCAGAACTTCGTTGATCGCGCCATCCACGACGTAGGGTGCGAGGACGGTGCGCACATCGCTGGCGAGATCATCCAGGCGTGATCCGGCACGGCCCTGCCAGGCCTTGGCGAAGGACAGCGCGCGATCGACCATGTGCTCCAGCGTGGTGCGGCGCGGCTCAAGCACGGCGATGCGCTCCTGATGCGAGAATACCGACTCCTGCAGCACGGCCTCGTGATCCTTGTGCGAGGCCAGCCGTTCGCGCGCCGGATCGTGCGTGGCATAGCCGTCCACGGTTTTCTGAAAGGCATCGTGCCAGGCGTTGGCCGGCACCGGTGGGTAGGATTCGCTGAACAGAGCCACGCCACCGCCGGGATCGATCAACGAATCCAGGGCGTCCAGCGTCTTGCGGCGATCCATCCAATGAAAAGCCCGGCCGATCGTGACCAGACGGAAGCGGCCTAGCGCGGGATTCAGGTCGTGCGAGCTGCCGAGGACGAAATGGATGTTTGCGCCGGCCCGCTCGGCGCTGCGACGCGCCACGCGCAACATCTCCGGTTCCGGATCGACGCCTGTTACCGTCTGGGCAAAAGGCGCGAAATCAAGAGCCAGAAAGCCGGGGCCGGTGCCAAGATCCAGAACGTCCTGCGTGCCGTCGAGACCCACAAGAGCCGCCACGCGGCGTGCCAGCAACGGCGGATAGGTCGGGCGTCCCGTGACGTAATAGTCGGCAAGAGCCTTGAAACGATCGGGAAAGAGAACTTGATCGACCAACATCGGTGTTTCCTGTGTGGATACGGCCACGGCAACCTACGTCGTCGACGGCGAATGCACGCTTCAGACTTTCTAACAACGCCTTCAATATCGACACGTGATGCTCGGTGAAGATTTTCTTCACCGGGGTTCATCGTTATCTAAATTGTGCTGGTGTGCGGTGTCGTAGCTAATGGTCGAACCTCGTGACGTCACCACAGGACACCGCGATGACAATCCGGCCGCGCTCGGCTCACACTGTTTCCATCATCGGCGGCGGTTTTTCCGGCACGCTTGCCGCGATCAAGCTGATCAATGCCGCGACACAGCCGTTGCTGGTGCGCATCATCGAGCCGCGCACGGAGCTGGGTCGCGGCCTTGCCTATTCGACACGGCAGGCGGCGCACCTGGTGAACGGCCCGGCAAAGCTGTTCGGTCTGCACCCGGACCAGCCCGACCACTTTGCGCGCTGGCTCGCCGACTATGGCGCAAGCTGGGGCTGGCGCGATCCGCTGGACGCCGACTACGCCAATGCCTTCGCCCCGCGCTGGGTGCTGGGCCTCTACGTCCAGGCCGAGTTGGCGGCGGCCGTGGCCCAGGCGGCACCGGGTGTGAGCCTGGAACATATCGTGGGCGAAGCGCGCGATGTGTGGCGTAACGGCGATGCGCTCAGCATTGCGCTCGGCGACGGCCGCGTGCTCGTCGCCGACCACGTCGTGCTGGCATTGGGCGTCTTTCAGGCGCAACCGGAGTTTTCCGGCGATCCGTCGCTGCTTCAATCCGGCCGCTACATCGAGGATCCGTGGAACATTCCTGCCTACGATGCCGTGCCGCCGCAGGGCGATGTGGCACTGATCGGCAGCGGTCTCACGATGCTCGATGCCGTGGTGACGCTCGAACGGCGCGGTTTTCGCGGCCGATATCACGCGATCTCGCGCCGCGGATTGCTGGTGCAGCCGCGCCGCGAGGTATCGCCATGGCGTGATTTTCTGGCCGAGGGCGACCTGCCCCGCACGGCTGTCGGCCTGTTGCGCCGGATCCGGGTTGAACGGACATCGGTGCGCCAGGCCGGTGCGGATTGGCAATCGCTGATCGCCGCCATCCGGCCACATGTCGGCGCGCTCTGGCAGGGCGCCGACGAGACGGAGCGCAGTCGTTTCCTGCGCCACCTGCGGCCGTTCTGGGAAAATGCCATGCACCGCGCGCCGGGTCCGTCGGCACGCCTGCTCGACGATGTGCGCGCGGCGGGTCGTTTTGTCCATCGCGCGGCGCGCGTGCAGGATCTGCAGTTCGAACCCAGCGGCCGGGTCGCCGTTGCCCTGCGTCCGCGCGGCAGCGACGTGCGCGTGGCACTGACCGTCGACACGGTGATCAATTGCACCGGCGCGCACTATGAGTGGTCGCAGGCCGGCCGGCGGCCGTTGGTAGCAAACCTGTTGCGGCGCGGCCTGGTGCGCCCCGGACCGCTTGCCTTCGGCATCGACGCCGATCCGCATGCAGCCGTTGTTGAGCGCGATGGCGCTGCGTCCGATCGGCTCTCCGCGATAGGGCCGCCGCTGCGCGGCTCACGCTGGGAATCGAGCACCAACGTCGAGCTCTTGCAGCAGGCAATTGCACTCGCTACGCGCCTCAATGACTCGATTGTGGCACCGGCCGAAGCGGTAGCGGCGGCTTAGTCAGTTTCACCTTCCTGGGATGACAGTGAGCCCGATTGCCCCGTCCTCCGGGGCAGGATCTAACGGCAGCGAGGCCCCTTCGGTGGATTCAGACAAGTCCCGGCTGTGGCTGGTTCCGGCAGACGACGAGCGTGGCTGGGATCTCGCCAGCGTCGTCGACGCGCTGCGCGTCTCGCGCGAAGTGATCAACAAGGTCCGCCATCGCGGTTCCGTCCGCGAGCTGCCTTCCCGTGCCGTGCTGGTCGACGTGGTTGCCGACCTGGCTGCGGTGCTGTTTCCGACGCACTATGGCCGGTCCGATCTGTCGGCCGAAAGCATCGACTATTTCGTCGGCAACACGCTCAACAGCGCGTTGACGGCGTTGGCCGAACAAGTGCGCCGCGGGCTGCTGCTCGACGACCGGCATGATGGCATCGCGGCCGACTGCGAAGCGCGGGCGGCCGAGATCGCACGCACGTTCGCGGCAAGGCTGCCCGTGATCCGCGCTCTGCTGGTCAGCGACCTGCTGGCGGCCTATCACGGCGATCCCGCGGCCTCGAGCATGGCGGAGATCCTGCTGTGCTATCCTGGCATGACGGCGATCATTCACCATCGACTGGCGCATGCGCTGCATCGCCTGGGTGCGCCTGTTGTGGCACGCCTGATCGCCGGTATCGCCCATGCTGCGACCGGCATCGACATCCATCCTGGTGCCGACATCGGCGGCAGCTTCTTCATCGACCACGGCACCGGCGTGGTGATCGGTGAGACTGCCGTCATCGGCGACAATGTCCGCCTCTATCAGGCCGTGACCCTGGGCGCCAAGCGCTTCCCCGTCGACGACAACGGCGTGTTGATCAAGGGTGGCGCGCGCCATCCGATCATCGAGGACAACGTCGTGATCTATGCCGGCGCCACGGTGCTGGGCCGCATTACGGTCGGCCGCGATTCGGTCATCGGCGGCAACGTCTGGCTCACGCACAGCGTGCCGCCGGGCAGCAACGTCACCCAGGCGCAGGTGCGTCAGGGAAGCGAAAGCAGCCCCGCCGCACCGTGATGATTCCGTGATCTGATCGTCATCCGCTCTTGGCGGCGCCGTCCATAAAGGTCGCCAGTGTCACGTCCAGATCGGTGACGCCGCCGGCATCGTGGGTCGACAGTGTGACCTCGACGCGGTTGTAGACGTTGAACCACTCGGGATGATGGTCCATCTTCTCGGCGGTCAATGCCGCGCGAGTCATGAAGGCGAAGGCGGCGTTGAAGTCGGCAAAGCGAAACGACTTGGTGATCGCGTCGCGGCCGTCGACCTCGCGCCAGCCATCGAGACCGGCCAGCGCCTGCGTTCTTTGCGCACCACTGAGCTTGGTTGGCATGCGAAATCCTCCTCTTGACAGATATGGCGGTGGTCGTAGCACCATTGAACCACCATGGACCCACGTCCCTTGTGCACGTTGCACGCCGGGTCTAGGAGACGACCATGGCTTCATATAGCGACGATACGCCATCACGTATTTTTACGTCAGCGCCCACGCTCGAGGAGATCGAGGAGATCGCTGCCGAGGCCCTGGCGTCGATTCCGCCCGAATTCCGCCGCCATACCGGTAATGTCCGTATCCACATTGAGGAATTCCCGACGGAAGAGATCGAGAAGGCGATGGAACTCGAGAGTCCGTTCGATCTTCTCGGACTCTATCAAGGCGTGTCCATGGCCGAGAAGAGCACGGCCCATGTCGCCAACGACATCGACCGCGTGTTCCTCTACCGCCGCCCCATTCTCGACTATTGGATCGAGTCCGGCGAGGACCTGACCCATCTGGTGCGCCACGTGCTGATCCATGAGATCGGCCACCATTTCGGCCTCAGCGACGAGGATATGGACGCAATCGAAGCACAAGCGGAAGCGCGCGCCGCCCAAGGCTGAGTTCGATCACACGGTCATACGGAGCGTAGGAAGGGATCTCCTGGAAATGGAGTCCCCGTTTGCGGGAGATCCCTCGCTACACGCGGATGATGAACGCTTCCCTCAGCACGACAAGCCCCGCCGCGCGCGCCGTTCCGCGACGAAGCGGCCCACTTCCTGCCACGGCTCGATGTTCCACCACGATCGGGCCCGTCCCGACGGCGAAGGCAGGACGAAGTACGCGATCTTGCGCAAGACCGCAGAGTCCAGCCCGGCCAACTGGGCGTCGCCCTGGCGGCCGCAATCGATCGCCTTGGTCCCGAAGAACAACGAACCGGCATTCTTGCTGGTGAAGGCGACGGCCGCCGGCCGGTAGCGCAGCAGCTTGGCCGACACGGCGGCGCGGTCCATGGCCTGTGGCGACAACTCGTGGTCGCTGCCGTACTCCGTCTTGTTGAGATCGGTCAGCCCGATCCCGTGACGCAGGACTTCGGGATAGCGCCTGGGTTCGAACCGCTCGGGCAGGACGCCGACCAGGTGCAGGGTGCGCCAGAAGCCATTGCCGGGATTGGCGTAGTAGGCGCGCTCCCGGTACGAGATCGGACTGGGCGCCGTGCCGCAGAACACCAGGTCCAGGCCTGGTGCCAGCACGTCCGGTACCAGCGGCTGGGGGCCGCGGCTACTCTGGCTTGATGCCGGCGGCATGGATCACCTCGCCCCAGCGCTGGTGTTCGGCCCGGATATAGGGCACCAGCTGCGCTGCCGTCATGTCCATCGGCTCGACGCCCATCGCTGCGAAGCGCGCGCGCAAATCGGGCGCGGCGATACTGGCCATGGCGTCGGCGCGCAGCCGCTCGATGGCGTCGCCGGGTGTGCCGGTGCGCACGAACAGCATGTTCCACGCCGTCACGATTACGTCGGAAAATCCCTGTTCGGCGAATGTCGGTACGTCGGGCAGCGTGGGCGAGCGCGTCGCGCCGGTCATGGCGATCGGCTTGAGCTTGCCAGCCTGCGCGAGCGCCCGCAGGCTGTCGAAGTTCGACACGACCAGCGGGATGTGCCCGGCCACGGCGTCGTTCGCCGCCGGCGTCGCGCCCTTGTAGGCAGCCAGTGTCAGGTCGATGCCGGTGCGCAGCTTGAACAGCGCCATCGACAGGTTGGCCGACGTGCTGGCACCGGAAGAACCGCAGTTGATCGTGCCGGGCTCGGCCTGGGCCGCCGCGATCAGCTTGGGGATGGTATCGTGCAGGAATGCCGGATGGGCGCACAGCAGGTTGGGCTGCGAGCCGGCGGCGGCCACGGCGATGAAATCGGCGAACGGATCGTACGGCAGCTTTTGCAGATGCGGATTGATGGTGTGGGTGGCCGTATTGCCCATCAGCACGGTGTAGCCGTCGGCTGGCGCTTTCGCCACGATCTCGGCAGCCAGCACGCCGCTGGCGCCGGGGCGATTGTCAGCCACGACCTGCTGGCCCCATCGCGCCGACAGCTGGGCCGCCACCAGGCGCGTGATATTGTCCTGCGCGCTGCCGGCGGGAACAGGAATGACCAGACGCACAGGCCGCGACGGCCAGGCCTGGGCACGGCCGGTGCCGATCGTTGCGATCTGTGCGCCGACAGTGGTGCTGGCGGCAGTCACAAAAGCACGGCGCGACAGGCGCATATCGTTCTCCATCCCTGCCGTCAGTCCGGCTTGATGCCGGCGGCACGGATCACCTCGCCCCAGCGTTCATATTCGGCGCGCACGTAGGGCGCCAGCTGTGCCGCTGTCATGTCCATCGGCTCGACACCCATCTCGGCAAACCGCGCGCGCAGATCGGCCGCCGCGACGCTGGCCATGGTCTCGGTCCGCAGGCGCTCGACGGCCTCGGTTGGTGTGCCCGTGGGGACGAACAGCATGGTCCACGCCGTGACGACCACATCGGGAAACCCCTGCTCGGCGAGTGTCGGCACGTCGGGCAGGGCCGGCGAGCGCGCCGCGCCGGTTGTGGCGATGGCCTTGAGCTTGCCGACCTGAACGAGGGCGCGAAGGCTGTCGAAGTTCGAGATGACCAGCGGAATGTGTCCGGCGACGGCGTCGCTGGCAGCCGGCGCGGCACCCTTATAGGCGGCAAGCGTAAGATCGATGCCGGCGCGCAGCTTGAACAGCGCCATCGACAGGCTGGGCGATGTGCTGGTGCCCGAAGAGCCGTAGTTGATCTTGCCCGGTGCAGCTTTGGCTGCGGCCACCAGCTTGGGGATGGTGTCGTGCGGGAATGCCGGGTGGGCGCACAACAGGTTGGGTTGCGAGCCGGTCGCCGCCACGGCGATGAAGTCGCCGAACGGATCGTAGGGCAGCTTCTGCAGGTGCGGGTTGATCGTGTGCGAGGCGATATTACCCAACAGCACCGTGTAGCCGTCGGCTGGCGCTTTCGCCACGATCTCGGCCGCCACGATGCCGCTGGCACCGGGGCGGTTGTCCGCCACGACCTGCTGGCCCAGTCGCTCCGACAGCTTGGCAGCGACCAGCCGGCCGACATTGTCCTGCGCGCCGCCGGCCGGAAAAGGAATGACCAGGCGCAGCGGCCGCGACGGCCAGGACTGGGCTTGGCTCGTGCCGATCGCGACGGGCGCTGCCAGCGTGGTGCTGGCAGCAGCAACAAAAGCGCGGCGCGACAGGCGCATGTCGTTCTCCCACCCCGTCATCCCGAGCGCAACGAAGGATCTGTTGAGCCGTCGAAATGCACGAACCGCTCAAATGGCGCATGTGCGCCATCGATGGTTCCGTGCGTGCCGACTGCTCAAGAGATCCTTCGCTGCGCTCAGGATGATCTGCCTCAATGGCCTCAAGCCGACACCAGCGCTGTCGCCTTTTCAAGAGGAACTGCAGCATCGGATAGCAGCAATGACGTCGCCTCATCCTCCCAGGAGTCGTCGTGCAAGGCGAACGGATCCTGCGGCGCGAGTCGATGCGCCAGAACCAGTCGTGCCAGGAGCAACCGGCGTGCATCGCCGCCCGCGGCGCCCAGCGCCGCGCCCTCGGCCGCCAGCAGCGCGGCTGTGGCGGCGTGATACAGTGCGCCGGCCGCCAGCCGGCAGCGCTTCTCCTGTTTCGGATCGGCGGCGACCTTTTCGGCGAAGTCGGCGGCTCGCCCCGTCGTCGTGCTCAACGGGCCCCGGAACTGGCCGGGTAGCGACGGTGCGCGGGCCAGCCTGTCGTCGATTGCCGCCTGCAGGGCGCGGTGTCCGTTGCTCTTGCCGACGGCGCGGGTAACGACATCGAGCGCATTGATGTTGCTGGTGCCTTCCCACAGCGTGCCGATCTGCGCATCGCGCACCAGCCGGGCGTTGGCCCATTCCTCGATGTAGCCGGTGCCGCCGCGCACCTCCAGCGCATGGCTCGCCACCGGGATGTTGTCACGGCAGGCGCGGAACTTGAACACAGGCGTCAGGATCCGCAGCAATTCGGCGGCGCCGCGGTCGCCGGCGTTGGCACGGCCCATGACGTCGGCCGACCACAGCGCCATCGACAGCGCCTGCTCGGTTGGCACCATGATCTTCAGCAGCTGGCGGCGCAGCAGCGGGAAGGCGTCAATGGTGTGGCCGAAGGCGCGCCGATGGCGGGCCACCACCAGCGCTTCGTTCAGGCACCGGCGCATCATGGCGGCGGCCCGCACGCCGTGCGACAGGCGTGACAGGTTCACCTGGTTCATCATCTGCTTGAAGCCGTTGTGCACGTCGCCCACCAGATAGGCCGTGGCGCCGTCCAGCCGCACTTCACCCGATGCCATCGAGCGCGTGCCGAGCTTGTCCTTCAGCCGCACCACGCGATAGGCGTTGCGTGATCCATCCTCCAGGCGGCGCGGCAGGGCGAACAGCGCCAGGCCCTTGGTGCCCGCTGCCGCGTCGCGCGGGCGTGCCAGCATCACCGTCACGTCGGCATCGGCATGGCTGCAGAACCACTTGTCACCGAAGATGCGCCAGCGCTCGATGCCATCCGGTCCCATGCCGATCGGCTCGGCTTCCGTCTCGATGGCGCCGACATCCGAGCCGCCGGCCTTCTCGGTCATGAACTGTGCGCCCTTCAGCACGCTCGCCATGTCGGTCGCCAGCAGGCGGTCGAGCAGCAGCCGCTTCAGGGCGTCGGAGCCATACTTCTTGATCGTGAGGTTGGACGTGTCCGACATGCTGATCGGGCACATCAGGCCGAACTCGGCCTGCACGAACAGATAGGTGAAGCCGTATTTCACGACCGGCGGCGCTGCTTCCGGCATGCCCAGCACGCCGGCGCGGTGGCTCATCGCATGCATGCCGAAATCGCCAAAGGCGATCTGCTCCATCGCACGGTAAGCCGGATGGTACTCGATCCAATCCTCGTCGCGGCCGAAACGGTCGCGCGGATGCAGCACCGGGCCGTGCTTGTCGGCTTCATCGGCCAGCTCATCGAGCTGGTTGCCGGCCAATGCGCCCATGCGATCGAAGTGCGGCTCCATCCGCGCCCGCCAGTCGGGATCGAGATAAAGGCCCAGTAGGTCACGAAAGCCGCGATCGGCGCGGTAGAAATTCATGCCCCGGCAATCGGGCGCGATATGGTGGGCGCCGAACGGCCTGGGCGTTTCGAGCCGTGAGCCAGTGTTGTTGTTGGACATAGGCATCTCTGCTGGATGACTTGGACGAAGGGCGTTGCCGTGCATGGCGATCATGCCATGCTTCCGCGGTTCTTCGGAAAGGGACTCGAATGACGCCGCCGATGCGCGAAACGCCGATGGCCGATAAGGGCGGAGGGTTGTCCGGCACGCGGCTTGTCTGCTTCTTCTGCAGTGAGGGCAGGGCGCCCGATCTGCACCCGGTCTGCCGCGTCTGCGGTGGTACGCTGGTTGCCGAGACGGACTGGCCGGGACGCCTGCCCGAGGGCTGGCGGTTCTGGGATTTCGCCGATCTTCTGCCGGTATCGAACCGGCGCGTCAGCCTCGGCGAAGGTGGAACGCCGCTGCTCAAGCTCGATCGCCTGTTTCCGGGTGACGAGGTCTATGCCAAGGCCGAGGGAACCAATCCAACCGGCTCGTTCAAGGATCGCGGCTCCGCCATCGCCATGTCGGCAGCCACGGCGCTGGGCGCCGAGGGCATCATCTGTGCGTCCACGGGTAACAATGCAGCGTCGGTCAGTGCCTTTGCGGCACGGGCCGGTCTGCCCTGTATCGTTGCGCTGCCGAAAGGCACGCCCGCCAACAAGGTCATCCAGGCCAAGGCGCATGGCGCGATCGTGCTCGAAGTGGCCGGCGACTTCAGCGACGCCTACCAAGAAGCGGAGCGGATCCAGGCTGCGGTTCCGGGCTGGGCCAACCTCACGTCGACGTATCTCAATCCGTACATGACCGCCGCGCATGCGACGATCCTCTACGAACTCCATGCGGAGATCGGCACGGTGGGCACCGTCATCGTACCGATCGGTGCTGGCCCCATGCTCGACGGCATCATGCAGGGCGCCCGCACCCTGCATGAGCATGGATACCTCGAGCGACTGCCGTTGCCGGTCGGGGTGCAGGGGGCAGGCTGCGCGCCGATCGCCGAGGCTTTTGGGCAAGGGCAAGATGTCGTCGCGGCATGGGGCGCGCCGGTGTCCGGCATGGCCGGCTCCATCAACGATCCGCTGCGCGGTTATCCTGGTGATGGCACGCGAACCTTGAAGATCATACGGTCGGCCAACGGGCAGGCGGTCGCGGTGTCGGACGCGCAGATTCGGCAGGCGATGCGCGATCTGGGTCGCCAAGAGGGAATCGCTGCGGAACCCGCGTCCGCGACGCCGCTGGCGGCGCTGCGTGGCTTGGCAGACAAAGATCTGCCGCGCCCGATCGTGCTTGTCATTTCTGGTCACGCGCTCAAGGACCCGATCGCGCAGCCGGGCGCCTCAGAACCGAGCCTGGATATAGAAGCCGGCGCAGAACCCGCCGCCATCGCAGCCGCGTCCCGACAGCGGTTCGCGCAGCGCGGACGGTAATCCCGGTAGCGACATTGACACAATGATGCGTTCGCTCACCGAGGAACGTGCACGGCGCTGGCAGCCATCCATCCCCAGCATGGCGATCCCCCGCTGACGCCCGCGTCCAGCCGTGCTACCCAATTGCCATGCCCCGCAAGCCTGCCGCCGCGGCCAAGCCGGCCGCCACACCCGCTCCTGCTCCCGCTCCCCGCGCCCGTGCCAAGGGCGAGGCCGCGCCGCCGCCAGCTGTCGTTGCCGCTGTCGCCAGCGAGAACAAGCCGCTGAAGCATCTGTGGCTGATCGACGGCTCAGGCTACATCTTCCGCGCCTATCACGCACTGCCGCCGATGAACCGGCCCGACGGCACGCCGATCAATGCCGTGTACGGCTTCTGCACCATGATCACCAAGTTCCTGTTGGAACGGCCGGAGATCGATCACATCGCCGTCATTCACGACTATGGCGAGCGCACGTTCCGCAACGAGATCTACCCGCAGTACAAGGCGCACCGGCCGGAGTTGCCCGAGGCGCTGGTGCCGCAGTTTCCGCTGCTGCGCGAGGCCAACCGCATATTCGGGCTGCCCTGCATCGAAATGCAGGGCTACGAAGCCGACGACCTGATCGCGACCTATGCCCGCGTGGCCGTCGCCGCCGGCGCCGACGTCACCATCGTCTCGTCCGACAAGGACCTGATGCAGCTGGTGGGCGACAAGGTCTCGATGTACGACCCGATCAAGCTGCGCACCCTGGGTCGCGAGGCGGTCGTCGAGAAATTCGGTGTCGGGCCGGAGAAGGTGATCGACGTACAGGCGCTGGCCGGCGACAGCACCGACAACGTGCCCGGCGTGCCGGGTATCGGGATCAAGACCGCGGCCCAGCTGATCACCGAGTACGGCGATCTCGAGACGCTGCTGCAACGCGCCGGCGAGATCAAGCAGCCCAAGCGCCGCGAAGCCCTGCAGGCCAACGCGGAGCTCGCGCGCATCTCGCGCCGGCTGGTGATGCTGAACGACACCGTGCCGATTACTGAACAGCCGGACTCGTTCGATAAGAAGCTGCCGGATCTCGGCAAGCTGGTTCCCTGGCTGGAAAAGCAGGGCTTCCGCTCGCTGCTGGCCAAGTACGGCGCCATGAAAGGCGCACCGGCCACGGGTACCTCGTCGGTTGCCGCCGCGGCGAATGGCGGGTCCGAGCCCGACGCTGCCGCGCTGGAGGAAGCGCTGGCGCCGGCCTTTGCGACCGAGGGCAACGAGGCTGCGAATGCCAACGCCAGTGAAGCCCAAATGGCGGCGGGCGGTCTCGACTGGCGTCTGCCGCGCAAGAAGGCCTTCACATCGGCCGACTACGAGCTGGTGACCAGCCTGGAGGCGCTCGACGATTTCATCGCCGCCGCGCACGCCGCGGGTGTGCTGGCCGTTGCGTGCCGTACCGATTCGCCCAGCCCGCTGGATGGCAACCTGGTGGGGATCGCCATGGCGCTGCCCGACGGTCCGGTGGCCGATATCGGTGCCGGTCGTCGCCGCGCCGTCTATGTGCCGCTGGCGCATCGCCCGCCGGGCGCTGCCGGGTCGGCGCAGGGTGCGCTCGATCTGGGCGGCAGTGCCGCGGAAACGACAGCGGCGGCCAAGGCCGACCTGCTGCCCGGCCAGCTGGCGCATGCCGAGGTGATCGCGCGCCTGAAGCCGCTGCTGGAGGACCCAGGGGTGCTGAAGGTGGGGCAGAACATCAAGCCCCACTGGACGGTGCTGGGCCGCCACGGCATTGCGCTGGCGCCAGTCGACGATGCCATGCTGCTGTCGTTCGTGCTCGAGGGCGGGCTGCACGGACACGGCAGCAGCGAGATTGCCGAACGCTTCCTGGGCGTGCAGACCATGAAGCTCAGCGACGTCGTGGGCAGCGGCGCCAAGCAGGTGACGTTTGATCGTGTGGCGATGGACAAGGCGCGCGACTACGCCGCCGAGGATGTCGACGTCACGATGCAACTGTGGCTGGCGCTGAAGCCGCGCATCGCGGCCGAGCGCGTGGCAAGCCTGTACGAGACCATCGAGCGGCCGCTGATCTCGGTGCTGGCCACCATGGAAAGCGCCGGCGTCAAG
Organism: Vineibacter sp.; assembly: GCA_035279205.1. Taxonomy (GTDB): domain Bacteria; phylum Pseudomonadota; class Alphaproteobacteria; order Reyranellales; family Reyranellaceae; genus Vineibacter. The sequence goes on along the minus strand of DATEIF010000652.1, from coordinate 8,674 downwards.
GTCGACGCCACCGAGCTGCGCCGTCTGAGCGGCGATTTCGAGCGCCGCATGGCGACGCTCGAGGCCGACCTGCACAAGCTGGCAGGTCGCGAGTTCAATGTCGGCTCGCCCAAGCAGCTGGGTGAGATCCTGTTCGACGAAATGAAACTGCCTGGCGGCCGACGCAACAAGAGCGGCACCTGGAGCACCGATGCCAGCGTGCTGGAAGAGCTGGCGGAACAGGGCCACGAGTTGCCGCGCAAGCTGCTGGAGCACCGGCAGCTGGCCAAGCTGAAAGGCACTTACACCGACGCGCTGGTGGCGGAGATCAATCCCAGGACCAAGCGCGTGCATACCTCCTACATGATGACCGGCGCCGCGACCGGACGCCTGGCATCGACCGATCCCAACCTGCAGAACATCCCGGTGCGCACCGAGGATGGCCGCAAGATCCGCAAGGCCTTCATCGCCGAGGCCGGCCACAAGCTCCTGAGCGCCGACTACTCGCAGATCGAGCTGCGCCTGCTGGCGCACGTGGCCGACATCGCGTCGCTGAAGGAGGCTTTCGAACGCGGTGACGACATCCACGCCATCACCGCCTCGGAGGTGTTCGGCATTCCGGCCAAGGGCATGGATCCCCTGGTGCGCCGCCGCGCCAAGGCGATCAATTTCGGCATCATCTACGGCATCTCGCCGTTCGGCCTGGCCGCCCAACTCGGCATCCCGCAGGGCGAGGCCCGCACCTACATCGACACCTACTTCAAGCGCTATCCTGGCATCCGCGACTACATGGAGCGCACCAAGGCGTACTGCCGCAAGACCGGCTACGTGCAGACGCCGTTCGGGCGCAAGGTCCATCTGGCCTGGATCAACGACAAGAACCCGGCGCACCGCAGCTTCCATGAACGGGCGGCGATCAATGCGCCGCTGCAGGGGGGCGCCGCCGATATCATCAAGCGTGCCATGATCCGCCTGCCGGGCGCCCTGAACGCGGCGGCGTTGAAGACGCGCATGTTGCTGCAGGTGCATGACGAGCTGGTCTTCGAGGCGCCCGACGCCGAGATCGAACGCGCCTCGGCCGTGATCCAGGAGACGATGCAGCACGCGGCGCGCCTGTCCGTGCCGCTGGTCGTCGAGGTCGGATCCGGCGTCACCTGGGCCGAAGCACATTGACGATAGCGTTCATGGTGAGCCTGTCGAAACCATGAGGCGGCGCGCGGGCGGTCGTGCGCCGCGCTTCATGGTTCGGCAGGCTCACTATGAAGCAAGGAGGAGAACCGCGATGTTGAAGATCTACGGCCGTGCCAACTCGATCAACGTGCAGAAGGCACTGTGGGCGGCGGACGAATGCGGGCTGGTCTATGAGCGCACCGACGTCGGCGGCGCCTTCGGTGGCAACGATCAGCCCTGGTATCGCGCCATGAATCCCAACAGCGTCGTGCCCACCATCGACGATGGCGGCTACACCCTGTGGGAGTCCAATTCAATCGTGCGCTATCTTGCGGCCACCCACGCCGCCGGCACGCTGTGGCCCCGGGACCCCAAGGTGCGGGGCGATGCCGAACGGTGGATGGACTGGCAGATCTCGACCATCGCCGCCGGCATGACGACGCTGTTCTGGGGGCTGATCCGCACGCCGGCGGAAAAGCGCGATCCGGACGCCATCGAGAAGGCGCGCGTCGCCACCGCCGACCTCTGGGGCCGGCTCGACGGTCACCTGGCCGATCGTGCCTACGTGGCGGGCAGCCATTTCACCATGGGCGACATCCCGGTCGGCGCCATGGCGTATCGCTGGTTCAACCTGCCGTTCGCGCGCGACGGGCTGCCGGCGACGCCGCATCTGCGCGCCTGGTACGAGCGGCTGGCGACACGGCCGGCCTATCAGAAGCACGTCATGATCAAGATGACTTGACGCGCCTTGTCGAGGGCCGGCCGGCGGCACACATGACAAGTGCGTGACATGCACGCGCCGGCTGCGCCCGAACGGGCAGCAGCGGCGTTGGCCTGTGATGCCATCGTCCGTCGGCTCCATGACTCGCCTGCTGCCACACGAGATCGTCTTCGGCCTGTTCCTGGTGATCACCACGGTCCGGCTGCTGGCGGCGGTCGGGCCGGCGCACGAAGAGACCCTGGTCTATATCGGCGTCGTCCTGGTCAACGCGCTGGCCATCTGGGCGCGCATCCGGTGGCCGGAAGCGTGGGCCTGGCGACTGCAGTTCGCCTTTTACATCGTCGCTCTCAACGGCCTCTTCCTCCACATGCGCTGGGCCATACCGCTGATCCACGCGGGAAAGTATGACGACCTTCTGTCGGCCTGGGATCGGGCGTTGTTCGGCGACAGCCTTGGCCGCTGGCTCGAGCCGCTGACCACGCCGGCCCTGACGGAGCTGATGAGCTTCGCTTATGCGGCATTCATCCCCTGCCTGCTGCTGACCCTGGTTCAGTATGCGAGGGGCGAATTGCGCACCGCACGCGCCTTCTATGGCGGCCTCTTCACGCTCTATGGCCTGGGCTACCTCGGCTACACCCTGCTGCCGGCGGTCGGCCCCTATATCGCGATGGCCGACCAGTTCTCCGAGCCGCTGGCCGGCTACTGGATCACCGATCTGCTGACCGCACTCTATCCGATGGGCACCAACCGCTGCGATGCGTTTCCCAGCCTGCATGTCGCGGCATCGGCCTATATTCTGGCGTTCGACTTCAAGCACCGGCCGCGGTGGTTCCGCCGCTACCTCGTGCCCTGCGTGCTGCTTTGGCTGTCGACCGTCTACCTGCGCTATCACTACGGCGTCGACGTCATCTCCGGCTTTGCCCTGGCGGCGCTGGGTCTGTGGGTGGCAGCCGACGTCTGGCGTCGCGACGACAGGATCGGCGTCGCGGCGGGGCCGTCTTTCGGCATGCCGATGGATCGGGCTGCCGATTCTAAGCCAGGCGATAGATTTTCGCCGGCACGACGCGGCCGCGGATAACCTGCTCGCCGACGAACACCGGCTCGGCGCTGAGCGCCGTCGGGTCCTGCAGCCAGGCGATCGTGTCGCCGCTGGCGAGCGCGATCACCTCGTCGTTCTCCAGCATATGGTTCTTGCCGAGTTGCTCGATGCGTTGCGCCACGTTCACGGCATCGCCGACGACCGTATAGTTCATGCGCTCGGGCGTGCCGATATTGCCGACGACCACGGCACCGGAATGGATGCCGATGCGCACCCGTACCGGCTTGAGGCCGCGGGCGCGGCGCGCGTCATTGTCGCGGCGCACGACGTCGGCGATCGCCAGGGCGGCGCGGCAGGCAGCGTCGGCGTGGTCCGACGTTAAGCCCCATGCCGCCATGATCGAGTCGCCGATGAACTTGTCGATCATGCCGTGCTCGCGTTCGATCACGGCGCCGAGCAGGGCGAAGTGGTGATTGAGCAGGTCGGCCGTGCTGCGCTCATCCATGTCCTCGGCCATCGGCGTGAAGCCGACAATGTCGGTGAACATCACCGTGGCCGTCCGGCGCCGGGAAATCAGGCTTTCTTCGCCTTCTTCCATCAATCGCGCCACCAGGCGGCGCGGCACGTAGAGGCCGAACCACTTCAGCGTGGCGCGCGCTTTCTCCAGGGCCTCGGCCGCATCGTCGATTTCCTTGAGCTGCGATCGCAGCATGGGTCCGCCGGCCTCGAAGTCGAGGCGCTCCAGTGCCGCCGCCATGACACCCAGCCGGCGGATGGCGCGCGCCATGCGCAGGCCCATGACGGCCGCCAGCAGCAGCGCCAGCAGCAACGCCGCGATGCCCGCCCAGATGCCTTCGCGCAGCCGCTCGGTGTCGCGGGTCGCTTCTTCGTAGGAGAAGTACTGGCCGATCAGCCATGGCTTGGGTCCATAGCCGTCGATCTGGCGGTAGACGAAGATCCAGCGCTGGCCGCCGATGTCGATGACATGCCCGAGATGACCCAGTGCCCGCGTGAAGGTGCGACTGATCACCGGTGGCTGCCAGATGGCGGCCAGCACCGGATCGCCCACCTCGTTCAGTCGCGGCAGGGGCCGGTCCTCGGTCAGCGCCAAGCGCTTGGGTTCGGTGAGCGTGCGGTGCGCCAGCACATAGTCGCGGCCGACCAGGACGAACGACTGGCCATCGACATCGTGGCCCACGATCAACCGCGACAGCTCACCCATGTTCACGGTGGCGACCAGGGCGCCGACAAAGCCACCGTCGCTGCGGCGGATGGGAACGCGAACGTTGATGACCGGCTGTCGCGTCGATGAATCCCACAGCAGTTCGCCCCAGAACGCACCTTTGGCCGTCTGGATCTCATGGAAATGCTCGAATCCATCGGGGATGGCACTCAAGGGGACGCGATCGCGCACCGGCCCATCGGGCGTGCGCACGACCCGACTCACGATCTGGTCGAGCGCGGCGAAGCCTGCACCGGAGACCTGCGGCAGCTGCTCCATCGCGGCGGCCAGCGCATCGACGACCTGGCTGGGGACGCTGACGTCGAGGCGGTTGCGCGCCGCCAACGACGCGATGAACTGCAGCTGTGTCGACACCGGGTCAAGCCGGTCGCGCAGGAACTGCGCCTCGGTCTCCACCATGCGCCGGTTGCGGTCCAGCAGCAGGCGCTGCGTGCTCTCTGAAGCGCCCAGCACCGTGATGGCGAATGCGGCAACCGCAATGAAAGCGACGGCAAGGAAGCCGATGGCGAGCGCCGTGACGATACGGACCTGCATCCGTCGGGCCTGGCGCCGCACGGCACCGGCAGATCGGGCGACGGCCGTGCCCGGCGCATCGACGGGGACCAGGACCGTCGGCGATGGCGTGTCAATGCGTGAGCCGTCCACCCGAGTTGCCTCCTGGTGACACGAAGGATGCATTGGTCATCGCTGTCGTCATACGCCCTTAACACAGCGACGGGAATGCGCCCATTGCGTGGCGGCGGGTCGCGCGTTGACGATCGGCAGCACCTGCGGCCATCTTTGTCCGGTGACCGACACACCGCCGCTGAACATACACGCCTCCTGTGTCGCGCTGTCCGTGGATGGCGTCTGGTGCGGCGTGCTGTTGCGCGGGCCGTCCGGCGCCGGCAAATCGGACCTCGCCATTCGCTTGATCGAGAGCGGCGCGCGCCTGGTGGCCGACGACCGCACCGACCTGGTGCCCGAGGGCGACGCGCTGATGGCGCGGCCGCCCATGGTCCTGGCGGGACTCATTGAAGCACGCGGCGTTGGTATACTTCGCCTGCATGCCGACCAGCTGCTGGCGACGGCGCCGGTACGGTTGATTGTCGACCTTGTGCCGGCACCGGCGATCGAGCGCATGCCCGAGGCGTTGATTGAGATGCTGTGCGGCGTTCGCATTCCGCTCTGCCGGTTGACGGCGTTCGAAGCATCGACTCCCGCCAAGATTCGTCTTGCTCTGAGCGCATCGCGCGCTTCATGATTCGCACGTGGCCCGATCACGCCCCGAGACATTGCGTTCATCGCCGGCACGGGCTCGCCGGCGCGGTGCGTCGGTATCACCGCCGCGCCGCTCCGTTGTCCTGATCACCGGATTGTCCGGCGCCGGCCGGGCCACATCGCTGCGGGCACTGGAAGATGCCGGCTACGTGGCGATCGACAATCTGCCGCTGACGATGATTGCGCCGCTGTTGCGGCCGTCGCCTGACATGCCGGCGGAGACCGACCCGATCGTGATCGGCATCGACGTGCGCACGCGCGGCTTCGATGTGACGCGCGTGCAGGCGTGCGTGCGCGAGCTGCGCACGCGCGCCGACCTCGATGCCCGCCTGCTGTACCTCGATTGCGATAACGACGTGTTGTTGCGCCGCTTCACCGAGACGCGTCGCAGCCATCCGCTGGCGCAGGACCGCCCGGTGCTTGACGGCATCATCGAAGAGCGCCGCACCCTGCGCCGGCTGCGCGACCACGCCGACGAGACGATCGACACTTCTATGCTGGGGCCGCATGAACTGAAGCGGTTGCTACTGGACCGCTTCGGCGGGACTGGCCAGGGCCTGCGGTTGTCGGTGATGTCGTTCTCGTATCGGCGCGGGCTGCCGCGTGAAGCAGATTTAGTGTTCGACGCGCGCTTCCTACGCAATCCCTATTGGGACGCAAACCTGCGCGGATTGACGGGTCAGGATCCGGCCGTGCGGCGCTATGTCGCGCGCGACGTCGACTACCAACACTTCGTGTCCGAAGTGCGCAGTTTGCTCGACAGGCTCTTGCCGCGCTTCGAAAGGGAGGGCAAGAGTTACCTCACCGTAGCCGTCGGCTGTACCGGGGGGCGCCACAGGTCCGTAGTGGTGGCCGAACAGTTGGCGGACTGGATCCGACGGCAGGGCAGACCACTGGTACTCGCTCATCGTGACATCGATATCATACCGGCGGCGCCCGCCGCCCGGACAAGAACCGGAAAGAAGGGGTAGGCCGATGATCGGCATCGTGCTGGTAACGCACGGCAAGCTCGCGCGTGAGTTCCTTGCCGCGTTGGAGCATGTCGTCGGACCGCAGCGGCAGGCGGCCGCGGTGTGCATCGAGGCCGACGATGACATGGAGAAGCGCCGCGCCGAGATCCTGCAGCGCGTTGCCGAGTGCGACGAGGGCCAGGGTGTCGTGGTGCTGACCGACATGTTCGGCGGCACGCCGTCCAACCTTGCCATCTCGATCATGGACCGGGCCCGGGTCGAGGTGATCGCCGGGGTGAACCTGCCGATGCTGATCAAGCTGGCGAGCGTGCGCGTCGATCGACCGATGGCGGAAACCGTCGCGGCCTGTCAGGATGCCGGCCGTAAGTACATCACCGTCGCGTCGCGCCTGCTGGCGAAGGACGCCAGCTAGCCGGGATTCCGACTCATGGCCGACGCCAGTCCGCGGACGTTGACCATCGCCAACAAACGGGGTCTGCACGCCAGGGCCGCTGCCAAGTTCGTGCGGCTGGTCGCGCAGTACGACGCCGCCGTGAAGGTCACCCATGCCGGCCAGGAGGTCTCGGGCCTGTCGATCATGGGCCTGATGATGCTGGCGGCGGCGCTGGGATCGCAGATCCAGATCGCCGCCACCGGCCGCCAGGCGCCGGAGGCCCTGGAGGCACTCGCCAAGTTGGTCGAGGACCGCTTCGGCGAGGATTAGCCCGCCGACGGGCGTCAGCACCCCGTACATGCAGACATAAGTATGATTTTATATTGGCCGCGTTGTCGGTTGTCGGGGGCGCTGGTATAGGGGCGCTCTCCGATCGGGTCGTGTTTGACGACCCACGCCAGATCGTCGCCGCATATCGCTTCGGCATACCTCCGACAGGAACTCCCATGGCCCAGGACAAGCAGGACTACGTGGTCAAAGACATCGGTCTCGCCGACTGGGGTCGCAAAGAGATCGCGATCGCCGAGACCGAGATGCCAGGCCTGATGGCGATCCGCAGCGAGTACGGCAAGACGCAGCCGCTGAAGGGCGCGCGCGTGGCGGGCTCGCTGCACATGACGATCCAGACCGCGGTCCTGATCGAGACGCTGAGCGCGCTGGGCGCCGACGTGCGCTGGGCATCGTGCAACATCTATTCGACGCAGGATCATGCCGCTGCCGCCATCGCCAAGGCCGGCACGCCGGTCTTCGCCATCAAGGGCGAGTCGCTGGTCGACTACTGGGACTACACCCACCGCATCTTCGAGTGGGGTGACGGCGGCACGCCCAATATGATCCTCGACGACGGCGGCGATGCGACCCTGCTGATCCATCTCGGCATGCGCGCCGAAAAGGACGCCTCGCTGATCGCCAAGCCGACCAACGAGGAAGAAGAGGTGCTCTACGCCGCCATCGCCAAGCGGTTGAAGACGCAGCCGGGCTGGTACAGCCGCAATGGTGCCGCCATCCGCGGCGTTACCGAGGAGACCACCACCGGCGTGCATCGCCTCTATATCATGGAGAAGGAAGGTCGCCTGCTGTGGCCGGCGATCAACGTCAACGACTCGGTGACCAAGTCGAAGTTCGACAACCTCTATGGCTGTCGCGAGTCGCTGGTCGACGGCATCCGCCGCGGCACCGACGTGATGATGGCCGGCAAGGTGGCGATGGTCGCGGGATTCGGCGACGTCGGCAAGGGCTCGGCCGCCTCGCTGCGCAATGCCGGCTGCCGTGTGATGGTGTCGGAAGTCGATCCGATCTGCGCCCTGCAGGCGGCGATGGAAGGCTACGAAGTGACGACGATGGAAGACGCCGCGCCGCGCGCCGACATCTTCGTGACGGCGACCGGCAACGTCGACGTCATCACCGTCGAGCACATGCGCCTGATGAAGGACCGCGCCATCGTCTGCAACATCGGCCACTTCGACAGCGAGATCCAGGTCGCCGGCCTGCGCAACTACAAGTGGGAGAACGTCAAGCCGCAGGTTGACGAGATCCAGTTCCCCGACGGCAAGCGCATCATCCTGCTGTCCGAAGGCCGCCTGGTGAATCTCGGCAACGCCACCGGCCACCCCAGCTTCGTGATGTCGTCGTCCTTCTCCAACCAGACCCTGGCCCAGATCGAGCTGTGGGCAAACCAGGGCAAGTACCAGAAGAAGGTCTACACCCTGCCCAAGCACCTCGACGAAAAGGTCGCGGCGCTGCACCTGGAGAAGATCGGCGTCAAGCTCACCAAGCTGCGGCCCGACCAGGCCCAGTATATCGGTGTGCCGGAGACCGGTCCGTTCAAGCCCGACCACTACCGGTACTGAGTTTTCCC
>DATEIF010000651.1:0-2850 GCA_035279205.1 Vineibacter sp. | reverse complement strand
AGGTCCACAACGTGTCCACGATGTCCCCGAACACCTGTCCACCTTCTCCCCGGTCTGAACAACTGCGTTGGGGGAGGGGATCACCCGATCGGCTCCATCTTGCCGGCGACCGGAATGTTGGGCGCGGTCTTGTTGTCGGTGATCACCAGATCGTACTTGAAGGCGCCACCGCGGCGCCACTGGCCGCCGACCAGCGGTGTCTTGGCGACGTTCTTCACCGGGCCTGAACCCCAGGCGACCGGGCCGACGATGGTGTCGAGCTTGGTTTTGGCGATGGCGTCCAGCACGCTGGCGCGATCGCCGGCGCCCTTGGAGCGCTTCATCACGTCGATCGCCACCTCGAACAACGCATGCACGAAGCCGATCGGCTGCGTCCATTGCTTCTTGCTGGCTTGCGTGTAGCCGTCGGCAAGCTGCTGGGCACTGGCGCCGGTCAGCGACGACTTGAACGGATGGTGCGGCGTCCACCATACCTCGGTCGAGAGGTTATGGCCGGCGTTGCCCAGGCCTTCGAGCACGACGGGGAACAACAGCGCCTTGCCGATCGACACGGCCTTGGGCTTGAAGCCCTGCTGCTGTGCCTGGTTCCAGAACGTCGTGAGATCTGGCGGGATCACCACGCCGGTGACCACCTCGACATTGGCCGCCTTGAAGGCCGAGATCTGGGCCGAGAAATTGTCGTTCAGGTTCTGGAAGCGTCCGGGATCGGTGAGCTTGTAGCCGAGCTTGCTCAGCACTGGTGGAAAGCCGCGCTCCTTGTCGCCCCAGGCATTGCCATCGCCGTCGTTGGGGAACAGACCGCCCACGGATTTGTTGGTCGACACCTGGCCCCACATGTTGGTGAAGACGGCGATCACGTCCTCGAGGCCCCAGAAGAAGTGATAGGTGTACTTGAAGCCGGCGTCGGGCTTGCCGCCGCGCGCGAAGAACCAGGGCTGCCACGGCGCCACCGACGACACGCACGGCACCTCGTTGACCTCGCACTGATCGCACACCGGGTTGGTGGTCTCCGGTGTCGAAGCCACCAGCATCAGATCGACCTGGTCCTTCAGGATCAGGTCGTTGGCCACCTCGGCGGCGCGGTTGGGATTGGACTGGCTGTCCTTGACCAGGATTTCGAGCGCCTGGTTGCGGCCGCCGATCGACAGGCCAGCCTTGGCGGCTTCGCGCACGCCACCGATCACGAAATTGTCGGCTTCGGCGAATGGTGCCAGCGGGCCGGTCTGCGGACTGACATAGCCGATCTTGATGCGCTGGGTCTGGGCGATGGCCGGCGCACCGATCGCGCCGGCCGCGATCAGGCCGGCGGCGCCCGTGAGCGCCTGGCGGCGCTTGATGCGTGTCTCCCTCATGGTTTCCTCCTGGTTATGTTTTCTTACGCAGACGGCGGCGATCCCGCCCAGGCGTTCTGCAGCAGCTGACGGATGGTGGCACGGTCGATGGGACGCGGATTGGGGTAGGGCGCGCTGCTGGCAATCTCGGCCGCGCGGTCGAGATCGGACTCCTGTACGCCGAGCGCGCGCAGCGACGTCGGTGCGCCCAAGCGCTGGGCGAGATCGTAGAGGCCGCGCGCCGCATCGCCGGCGCCGATCGCGCGCGCGATGCTGGCCATCGCATCAGGCGCCGCGATGCTGTTGTAGGCTGTGGCGTGCGGCAGCACGATGGTGTGGGTCTCGGCGTGCGGCAGGTTGAACGTGCCACCCAGCGTGTGACAGAGCTTGTGGTGCAGCGCCATGCTGACGGCGCCCAATGAGGCCCCGGCGAGCCAGGCGCCGTAGAGCGCATCCGTGCGCGCGCTGAGGTCATCAGGCTTGGCGACGATGATGGGCAGTGCTGCTGCCAGGGCGCGAATGCCTTCCGCCGCCCACATCGACACGATCGGGTTAGCGTCGACGGCGTAGAGTGCTTCCACGCAATGGGCGATGGCATTCATGCCACTGGTGGCCGATAAGGCCGCCGGCAGGCTGAGCGTCAAGGTCGGGTCGTAGATCACGGCACGCGGCAGCACGCGCGGGTCACGGCCGGTCTTCTTCAGGCCACCCTCGGTGAGGCCGTAGATCGGCGTCATCTCCGAGCCGGCATAGGTGGTGGGCACCGCGATAATGGGCAGGCCGCTGTCGAGCGCGATCGCCTTGCCCAGCCCGGTGGTCGAGCCGCCACCCACGGCGACGGCGCAATCCGCATTCAGCCGCCGCGCCTCGGCGCGGGCCTCGCGCGCGGTCTCGATCGGCACGTGCATGACGGCCTTGGCGAAGACTCCGGCGCTGCGCGCGCCGAGGTGGCGGGCGACATCCTGCGCCACGGCGGTCTGCTCAGGCGTCGACAGCACGATGGCGCGCTCGGCACCCAGGCGCGCCACCTCCTCCGGCAGGCGCGCGAGCGTACCCGGCCCGAACACCACGCGGCCGGGCAGCTGGTCGTACGTGAACGGGCGGATCATGGCTCGGCCCCACGTCGTCCTGAGCGAAGCGAAGGACCCTGCGGTGCGTCAATCGTCTGAGATGGTGCGGACGAGCCGCTGCTGGAAAACTTCACCATAGAGGCACAGAGGGCACAGAGTGACACAGAGAAAAGCCGAGCCACGCCTCCGGCGTGCCCTCTTATTCCTCTGTGCGCCTCTGTGCCCTCTGTACTACTGACCTCAAGAATCGTCGCGCGCTGAGGTGGTTCTTCTCTCCCCCACGTAGTGGGGGAGGTGCCCGAAGGGCGGAGGGGGACCCGACGTGGTCTTGAAAACCGAGATCGCGTTGCCGCGGCGATACCACGTGGTCTTGGTAACTGACACCACGTCGGCTCCCCCTCCGCCCTTCGGGCACCTCCCCCAACGTTCGTTGGGGGAGGGAAGGCGAA
>DATEIF010000650.1:0-2719 GCA_035279205.1 Vineibacter sp. | reverse complement strand
GTGAGTTCCAGCGGCAGCGGCGCCAGGACCAGCTGTTCCAGCGTGCCGTCGGCAAAATCGTCGGCGAACAGCCGATCCAGCGACATCATGGCGGCGAACAGGGCGGCCACCCACAACACGCCGGGGGCGATGCGCGCCAGGGTCTCGAGCGCCGGGCCCACGCCCAGCGGAAACAGGCTGGCGGCCAGGACAAAGAACGCCAGCACCACGGCCGCATCGCCCGGCCGGCGCCAGACCAGCCGCAGATCGCGCATCACCAGTGCACCGAACCGGCTCATGGCGTCACAGCCAGTCCGCCGCCGCAGCGGCATCAGGCGCGAATGTGCCGACATCGAGGACCGGCGCGTCGGGCAGCACGACGTCACCATGCGTCGCGATCAGCGCGATGCCGCCGGCCGCCAGGTGATCGGTGATGGCGACGTGCAGGGACTGCCGCGAGGCCTCGTCGAGGCCGGCGGCGGGCTCGTCGAGCAGCCAGACGGTGGCGGCGCTGAGAACGACACGGGCCAGCGCCACGCGACGGCGCTGACCCGCCGACAGATAGCGACCCGGGCGATCCAGCAGCGGCGCCAGATCGAAGCGCGCCAGAGCACCGTCCCAGTGGTCGCCCGCCGGCGCCGCGCCGGCACGCAGCCGTTCCGCTGCCTGGAGCGTTTCGCGCACGCTGAGGTCGCCCTTGACGGCGTCGGCATGTCCCAGCCACGCCAGGCGTGCCCGCCACGCGTCAGGCGCCGCGCGCACATCCTGGCCCTGCCAGGCGATCTCCCCCCGCTGACGCGGCGTCAGCAGCGACAACACGCGCAGCAACGTGGATTTACCCGCCCCATTGCGTCCGGTCAGCAGCAGCGCATGTCCCGCCGCGACCTCGAAACCGAGGTCTTGGAAGACCCGCCGTCCGCCGCGGCGGCAGCTCAGCGATCGAACGGACAGAACGGACATCGGGCCAGAGACAGTGAACGACGATGCCGGCAGTCATAGCATGAGCCGCTCAGCCCCCGTGAAGCCCACACCTCTCGCCGCGGGAGCGGGGAGAGGAGAGATTCAGCTGATCACGAGATTTCGGATCTCGATTTCGAGAGCGGCCAGTCGCGCGAGGTGCTCGGCCGCGGCCGGCCGATCCCCGTGCACCAGGTAGGTATGGCACCGGCCGAACAGGGCCGCCTGCTGCCGTTTGGACTGCGCCAGGCTGGGATTCCGTGCATCGAAGAAGCGCGCGAAATCGAGCGCGCGCTTGACGCCCAGCGGCAGCGCGAAATGCAGCAGATGGCCCGATTGGGCGGGCGTGAGTTCATCCCGCCGGACACGATCGGCAAGCCAGGCGATGGCATGCTCGTCGATGAGTTGGCGGCCGGCTTCGGCGCTCGCCGATGCTTGCGCGTAGAGGGCCCTGAAGTGCCGGCTGGCGCTGCCGGCAATCGTGTCGTCCGTTGGTGCCGCGATCCGTTGCGGATGGGACCAGGCGCGAAACGCGCCCCGCCTGTAAGGGATCGCATTGGCACGCCAGGCGTCGGCCAATGCCGCTTTGCTGATGAGCATCTCGGCGAACCCTGCCGGGTCGTACACCAGGACGTTGTCGCCCTCGACGCCGCTGACCAGCACGTAGTGGTCGATGCCCGGCCAGGACGGCCGTCCCGGATTGTAGGCAAGGAAGCGCATGTCCAACGGGCCGACGACAACAGGCGACGTCCGCAGGGTATCCTCGAGCCAGTCGAATGGCGCCGCCTGGGATGCATCCGACGCACGCTCGGCGAACGCGAACCCCAGCGTGGTCAGGGCCTGCGAGATCCCTTTGTCGGGCGCACCGGCCAGGCCGCTGAAGAACGGCAGGCCATCCTTGGCGATGAAGGCGCCAAGACCGACGCCGGACAGGACCTCGACGAGCCGCGGCGAGACGGTCTCGCCGTGGGCGCTGAGCAGCATCGCGGTCGAATTGGCGTAGCAGTACCAATAGCCGTCGTGGAAGGTGATCGGCGCCGTCATCGTGTTCTCTTATCGCTCGACCAGCGGCAGGCAGAGATCGGTCCGCCATTGCGCCGGCGGCAGGGTGCGCGGGTCATTGAGATAGGCGTCGAACGCCGGACGATCGGCGATCTCCTCGCCGCTGTAGGGCAGCCATTCTGCATAGAGCCAGCGATAGGCACCGCCGAGCTCGGCGTAGGGCCCCTGATGGTGCAGCACGGCGTGCCGCCCACCCGACAGCGTGATCACGCGCACATCGCCCTCACCCGCGACATCGTCCGGCACCGACAGGCACACATCGGTCAGCAGGCTGTCGGCGGGCACGTCGAAGCAGTCGTTCAGGTAGATCGCGACGCTGCGTGTGTGCGGCCCCAGCAATTGCCGCGCACCGGCCCATGCGGTGAGGCGCGCGAACGCATTGTCGATCCCGTCGTAGGAACCGACATGGCGCAGCGCCAGCAGGCGCTGCGCCGGCAAGGTCTCGATGGTCACGGTGTAGCTCATGTCTCCATCTCCTCGACCGGTGCCGTCGGCGCCGCGCCTTGGACGCTGCCGACGGTTGCGAAAGGCCCCCGGCGGTACGCCGTGCGCCGTGGCAAACGCCCGCACGAAGGCTGCCGTGCTGCCGTAGCCTGCGGCGCGGGCGATCGAGGCGATCGATTGCCGGGAGCTGATCAACTGCGTGGCCGCGCGCTGCAGGCGACAGCGCCGGACGGTGTCGGCAACCGTTTCGCCGGTGATCGCCGTATAGATGCGGTGG
>DATEIF010000649.1:0-8992 GCA_035279205.1 Vineibacter sp. | reverse complement strand
TCGACGCCATAGAGGCGCTGCTGGTCGCCGTAGTTGATCGTACCGATGCGCCGGCCACGCTCATTGAAGAACGCCATGCCCGACAGCGGCAGACCGACATCGTGCACCGGCTCCAGCAAGCCCAACGACTTGAGGACATTGAGCCCGTTGGGCGCCAGGCCGAGGAAAGCGCCTTCGCTGTCGCGCGGCTGGCGGTCCGCCTCGACGATGGTGGCGGTGATGCCGACCAGGCGCAGCGCCACCTCCAGGACAGGGCCGGCGATGCCGCAGCCCACGATCAGCGCTCGACAATCCTGCCTCATGTCGCTGGCTCCCATCGCGATGGCGTGCCGGCCAACACGCCGCGCAGCCGCATGAAGCCGACGATCAGCCGCAGCATCAGCCCGCTCGGCAGCTTGAGGGGCCGCACGCGCGTGTTGTGGAAGGCATGAATGCGCCAACCGCCGGCATCACGCTTCACCACGTAGGTCTGCAGCGAGCGGCGCGACGGTGTGACCCTGCGCTGCCAGGGCAGCAGTATCGAGCCGTAGGCATGCATCACGGCCACGTCGGGCGTCAGAAAGCGCACGGCGATGTCGGTCTCATAGGCCGCCCGCGAGCCCTTGAGGACGGTCTCGAACAAGGCACGATGCGAGTCGGCATTGACGGTCCGCCCTTTCAGATGCGAACCGTCGAACGTGACGTAGTCCGAGTCTTCGGCGAACAGGGCGGCGTAGGCATCGGCATCGTTGCGGTTCCAGGCGTCGGCCAAGCGCTGCGTCAGGGCGCGGATGGCGGCCAGATCCTCGGCGGACCTGTCGGCCGCCGGTGGGTACACGGGAGGCTCGGATGCAGGCATGATGAACCTTGTCAGGTCGTTATCTTAGTAACTAAGATATATATCAACTAAGCGGAGTAGCGGACAATGTCAAGGGGTGCAGCCGACAAGGCGGCGTTGATTGCGGCGTTGGAGCTGGCGCTGCGGCGCATGAGCGCCCAGGGGGTGATGATCAGCCAGGCGGTCGCCACCAAGGTCGGGCTTGCCAGCACCGACCTCGAATGCCTCGACATCATCTACATGGAAGGCCCCGTCACCGCGGGCCGGCTGGCGGCGGCAACGGGCCTGACGACCGGCGCCATCACCGGCCTGGTGGACCGGCTGGAACGTGCCGGCTTCGCGCGCCGGCGCCGCGATCCCGATGATCGCCGCAAGGTTCTGGTCGAAGCCATGCCCGAGGCCGAGGCCCGCATCGCGCCGCTCTACGGTTCGCTGCAACAGGCGATGCAGCGCGTCTATGCGCGCTATTCGAAGGCCGAGCTGACGCTGATCCTGGACTTCACCAACCGATGCCAGGAGGTCGCCGTGCAGGAGATCGCGCAGCTGAACCGGTGATCGCCATCACGGCGAGCCGTTGCACGAACTCGGTTCGGTTGCGGCCGGGGCAATGCGCACGAAGAGCTGCTGGGGCATGCCCTCGAGCGACGGCTCCCAGACCTCCCAGTCGAAGACGCCGAGCCTGCGGGGCACGAGCACGCCCAGGTTCTGCTCGCGAAACACCAGGCGCATGACGCTGTCGCCGCGTTGCCAGATGCGCTCCTCGACCGCCTGGCTGCGGGAGCTCGGCACGCTCTGCACGCACACCTGCGTTGGCGTTCCGTACTGCGTCTGCAATGCCGCGATCGCCGCGCGATGGACCATCGCGACGGCGCCGTGGCGGGGACGTTCGATCTGGATGCGCTTCAGCGTGCCGGCGGTCTTGTCCATCTGGAAGAAGACGATGAACGGGTAGCCGCCCAGCATGTAGCCCCGCAACGCCACGTCGACATAGGCGTCGCCGAAGTCGAGCCGACGGTCCAGGGCCGTCGCACGCGCACCGAACTGTCGCAGCAGCTCAGCCGAGGTCTCGCCGAAGCGAACCCCTTCGAAACCGGTTTCGCCGGACGACTGGGCAAGCGCCGGGCAGGCCGACAGCGCCGCGGTCATCGCGGCGATCCGAATCGCGGACGCAAAGCCTGCCAGAAGCCGCATGACGGCGCTTCACGGTTACCGCCTGATCAATAGGCGTAGGCCTTATATAGGGGGTCCGCCCTGCCGTTGAAATCGGCGATCACGCGTTCGCGTTTTTCTTCCGCCAGGGTCACGCCGCTGTCGGCAATGCGGCGCAGCGGATCGAGATACAAGGTCTCGTCGCGCCCCTGCGCGTCAAGCTGGCGGCGCGCCCGCAGTCCGGCATCGGCAATCGCCACCATCTGCTGCGCCAAGGCCTGCACCGTGGTGTTGCGAAACGGAGTCTTCAGCCCCAGCCGGGGCACCGCGGCACGCAGGGCGTCGTGCTCGGCGATGGTCCAGTCCTTGACCAGGTCCCATGCCGCATCCAGCGCCGTCTGATCGTACAGAAGTCCCATCCACAGCGCCGGCAACGCCACGATCAAGTCGCGCGGGCCGCAGTCGCTGCCGCGCATTTCGAGGAACCGCTTCAGGCGCACCTCGGGAAAGGCGGTGGTGATGTGATCCGACCAGTCGGTGAGGCGGGCGACATCGCCGACATCGTTGTGCAGGCGACCGGCCATGAAGTCGCGGAACGACTTGCCGCTGAGGTCGATATACACGTTGTTGCGATAGGCGAAGTACATCGGCACATCGAGCAGCCAGTCGACATAGCGCTCGAAGCCGAAGCCGTCCTCGAACACGAAGGGCAGCATGCCGCAGCGGTCGGGGTCGGTATCGGTCCAGATGTGGCTGCGCCGGCTCACGAAACCGGTATCGACACCCTCGACGAACGGCGAGTTGGCGTAGAGAGCGGTCGCCACCGGCTGCAGCGCCAGCGACACGCGGAATTTCTTCACCATGTCGGCTTCGTCGGCGAAGTCGACATTGGTCTGCACCGTGCAGGTGCGCAGCATCATGTCGAGGCCCATCGTGCCCTTTTTGGGCATGTAGCTGCGCATGATTGCGTAGCGGCCCTTGGGCATCCAGTCGAAGTCCTCGCGCCGCCAGGTCGGCGTGTGGCCCATGCCGAGGAAGCCGATGCCCAGCGGTTCGGCGATCGCCTTCACCTCGGCCAGGTGCTGGTCGGTCTCGGCCGCGCTCTCGTGCACGCTCGCCAGCGGCGCGCCGCTCAGCTCGAACTGGCCGCCCGGCTCCAGGGTGATGCTGGCCTTGTCCCGCGCCAGCGCGATCGGCTTGCCCTTCTCCAGGACGAGTTGCCAGCCGAAACGGGACGCCATGCCCTCGAGCATGGCGCGCACGCCTGAGGCACCCTCATAGGGTATCGGCTTGAGCGTTGACTGCAGGAAACCGAATTTTTCGTGCTCGGTGCCGGCGCGCCACTGGGCGCGCGGTTTGCCACCGGCTTCCATGTATTCGACAAGCTGGCGCCGACTGGTGATCGGCGCGCCGGCTCCACTGGGCGGCGCGGACATCAGCAAACTTCCCCCGCCGCGTTTCGCGACGCCCGAGGCGTCACGCGGTCGCATAAGATTGTGAGCGGCGAGGCCGCCCCCCTGATCGTGCTGTTGCTAGCAAGCCGCCGCGCTGGACTCAACTGGCCCGCACCATCTCGGATGAACTTTACTTACGCCTCCATGCAAGCAGATTCATGTGACAGACATAACCTTAGGCTTGCTTTGCACTCGTTGCATAGTCAGGCCAGCGGCGGGGTGTCGCCTGCCGCCAATCGCCGACGATCGCCTGCCACACCGCCAGAGCCGCCAGTGCCGCGGTATCGGCGCGCAGAATGCGCGGTCCCAGGCCGACGGCGTGCACATGCGCCAACCGGCCGACCAGGTCCAACTCGCTCCGCGCGAAACCGCCCTCGGGGCCGGTGAGGACCGCCCACGGCGCGGTCCGCGCTGCTTCATCGAGACCTGCCAGCACATCCGCCACGGGGCGACCGCCGCCGGTTTCGTCGGCCAGCAACACATGACGGTCTGCCGGCCAGCCAGCGACGAGCTGAGGCAACGTCATCGGCGCGACGACCTCGGGCACCGTCAAGCGCTCGGTCTGCTCGGCCGCCTCGGTCGCGTTGGCGCGCAGGCGATCGATATTAACGCGCTCGACATTGGTATGCTGCGTGATCACCGGCTGGAGCCGGCGAACGCCCAGCTCGGTCGCTTTCTCGGCGATGAAATCCAGCCGCGCCTTTTTGATCGGCGCGAAGCACAGCCACAGGTCGGGCTCAACGACCGGGTGCCGGATCTGTGCCTCGACGTGCAGGGTGATGCCGCGCTTGCGGATGTCCTGGATGGCGCTGCGCCACTCGCCGTCGCGGCCATTGAACAGCATGACCGCGGCACCGGACTGCAGCCGCAACACGTCGCGCAGGTAATGTGCCCGGTCGGCGTCGAGGTCGATCAACGCCCCCGGCGTCAGGGCTGTGTCCGTGAACAGACGCGGTGTCATACCCGCCGTCTAGCATGGACAGCCTCGGCCGGCGCCAGATACCTCAGTTCGAAGTCCGCAGATCGGCCACGCCACAGGCGATGCGGCCGCCACCGCCACCCAGAGCCTGCGGCTTGTCGTCGAAGTTGTCGCCGCCGGCGTGAATGATGACCGCCCGGCCGCGCAGGTCGGCCACCTTGAGCCGGGGCGCGACCATCTTGGCACTCGACGTGCCGTCCTTGTCGACCACCAGCACCGGCAGGTCGCCGAGATGACCCTCGGCGCTGTGCGGTCCGCGATGGGCCTTCGTGCCCTTGGGGTCGTAGTGGCCGCCGGCGGCAAGGCCGGGCACCATCTTGCCCTCTTGCTCGCGGGGCTGGCAGCTCGGGTTCTCATGGATGTGGAAGCCATGCGGCCCCGGGGGCAGTCCCTTCAGCTTCGGCTCGATCGCCAGCCCCTGCGGCGTGTCGCTGAACGCGATGGTGCCCAACGACTCGCCGACGCCCTTGTCGGAGATCGCCACTATGTTGAGTGTGGTCCGCTGCTGGGCAAGCGCCGCACCTGCAAACAGGGCTATGGTGCCTGCCATCAACCCCACCGCGTACTTGCGCATAGCTTGATCCTTCTGTCATGGCCGATCGAGGGCCGCCGAAATAGGCCAGCGGGGCTAGTTCCCGTCAAGGCTGAAACCGCACATCTACTGCGACGTGCGGCATACGCGCCATTGAGCGCGCTGCATCAAGTACCCATGATGATGCCATGACCGACGCCGCGCCCGCCGCAGGCCATACCGATATCAACCGCACGCATTGGACCTTGCGCCTGCTGCCGGTCCGGTTGCGCCCGTACGGCCGGCTGGCGCGGTGGGACCGGCCGATCGGCACATGGCTGCTGCTGTTCCCCTGCTGGTGGGCGCTGGCGTTCAGCGCGCCGCTCTCGCGCGAGCACGGCGCCGGCACGCTGGCGTGGCTCATGCTGCTGTTTGCCATCGGCGCGCTGGCCATGCGCGGCGCGGGCTGCACGTGGAACGATTTTCTCGACCGCGATGTCGATGCGCGCGTAGAGCGCACGCGCAACCGGCCGCTGCCCGCCGGCGAAGCAACCGTGCCGCAGGCGCTCGCCTGGCTCGTCGTCCAGGCGGCGGTCGGCGCCGTCATCCTGTTCAGCTTCAGCACCTTCGCCATCGTGGTGGGCCTGGCCTCGCTGCTGGTCGTCGCCGTCTATCCCCTGATGAAGCGCGTGACCTCCTGGCCGCAGGTCGTGCTGGGGTTCGCCTTCAACTGGGGCGCCTTGCTGGGCTGGGCGGTCACGCAGGACCGCATCCCGGCGGCCTCGGTCGCGCTCTATCTCGGCGGCGTGGCGTGGACGCTGGTGTACGACACGATCTACGCCATGCAGGACCAGCGCGACGATGCCATCGTCGGCGTGCGCTCGACCGCCCGCCGCTTCCAGGATCATCCACAGACCTGGCTGACCTTCTTCGCCGTGCTGACGCTGATCGGCTTCGGCCTCGCCGGCTGGCTGACGGGAATCGGCGTGCCCTATTATATCGGTCTCGCGGCGGTGGCGGCGCATCTGGCATGGCAGGTCGCGACGATGAAGCCACACGATCCGGCCGATTGCCTGCACAAGTTTCGCGCCAACCGATTCATCGGCTGGCTGCTGCTGGTTGGGATCATCGCTGGCCGGCTGGGCTGACGGGCAGTATATCGTCGGGCCGTGGACCGTTACCTCAATCCCATCGAGCGCTTCATCTGCGCCAATACGACCTTGAGCGCGCCGGCTTTGACGCCGGAGCTCAAGCTGTGGCTGGCGACCGAGGAGCAGAAGCTGCTGATCTGGCAACAGACCGAGACGTGGCTGGGCAAGCGCGACCAGCTGCCGCCGTACTGGGCGTTCTGCTGGCCCGGCGGCGAGGCGGTCGCGCGCTATGTGCTCGACAATCCCGCCGCGGTGGCCGGCCGGCGAGTCATCGACCTCGGTTCCGGCGGCGGCATCGTCGCCATCGCGGCGGCCAAGGCCGGCGCCGCCCAGGCGGTCGGCAACGACATCGATCGCCTCGCCCTGGTGTCGTTGCGGCTGAATGCCGACGCCAACGGGGTCGCCGTCGATGTCAGCAGCCAGGACTGGCTGGCGGGGCCGCCCGGCGAACCGCAGGCCGATGTCGTGACCGCCGGCGACATCTTCTACGGCGCCGAGCTGACGACCCGGGCGATGGCGTGGCTGCGCGGCCACGCCGCCAAGGGACGCCTGGTACTGCTGGGCGACCCGGGCCGGCGCTACCTCACCAGCGACCGCCTCGAGATGGTCGCACGCTATGATCTGCCCGACACCCAGGATCCGGACAACCGCGACCTGCGCGAGGTCACGGTCTGGCGCGTCCTGCCCTGACGCGCGGCATAGCATGGCCCGCCGGCACCCCGATCCCGAGGCCTTCATCCGCGCCCACACGGCACTGGAGCGCCCGGCCTTGGTGCCGGAGCTGGCGCTGTGGCTGGCTGCCGAGTATCTGCCGATCTGGCAGGCGACCGAGGATTGGCTGGAGCAGAACAACGTCGATCCACCCTACTGGGCCTTCTGCTGGCCCGGCGGCCAGGCGGTGGCGCGCTATCTGCTCGACAATCGCGCTGCCGTGGCGGGCAAGAGTGTGATCGACTTTGCCGCCGGCGGTGGCGTCGCCACGATCGCGGCGATGAAGGCGGGTGCCGCCCACGGCGTCGGCAACGACATCGACCCGATGGCCTTGGCGGCGATCCGCCTCAACGCCGACGCCAACGACGTTACAGTGCAGACCGACGCCAGCGACTGGCTGAGCGGACCAGATGCGTCGCCCGACGCCGCCGTCGTGATGGCGGGCGATGTCTGCTACGAGCGCGAGATGACGGCGCGGGCCATGGCGTGGCTGCGTGGTCATGCCGCAGCCGGCCGGTTGGTGCTGCTGGGAGATCCGGGACGTAACTACTTCAAGGCCGAGCGGCTCGAGGAGGTGGCGCGCTACCAGATCCCGACGTCGCTGCAGCTCGAGAATCGCGGCCTGCGCGAGACGACGGTGTGGCGCGTGCTGGCATGAGCCGTGCGTGCGACGGTGCGACTGAAGTCATACACAGCGTGGCTCTCGCAACAAATCCGTAACTGGTTTTTAACAATCGAGATCACTACAGTCCCGCGCGCATGACCAAATCGACACTGACCCCCGGCGATTTCGAGCGCCTTTATGCGCGCTTCAATGCGTCCGTTTGCCAATTCGACTGCGGCAAGAAGTGCTCGCCGCTCAACGGCGGCTCGCCGGTCTGCTGCTCGACGCAGGATGCGGTGCCTGTCGTGCACAAGGCCGAGTTCAAGCTGCTGCAGAACCGCACCGACCTGTGGAAGCGGTTCAAGCCCTACGATGCCGCCACGCGCAAGATCGTCGAGGAGCTCACGACCTCGTCCTGCGCCATCGAGTGCAAGGGTGCCGCCTTCTGCGAGCGCCACAACCGCACCATCGCCTGCCGCGCCTTCCCGTTCTTTCCTTACGTGACGCGCGCCCGGCAGGTGATCGGGCTCAGCGTCTATTGGATCTTCGAGGACCGCTGCTGGATGATGTCCAACATGCAGCTGGTCGAGACGGCGTTCATCAACGAGTGCCTCGACACCTGGCAGGCGATCTTCGCCAAGGACCAGGAGGAGTGGGAGACCTACATCGACTACTCAGCCACCATGCGGCGCATCTTCAGCCGCTGGCGGCGTCCGATCCCGGTCCTGAACCGCGATGGCGGCCTGCTGCTGGTCGATCCCTCAACTGGCGACGTGAAGGCGGGCCGCGGCGAGCGCGACTATCCCAAGTATGGCCCGTTCAAGAGCGAAACAGCCTACCGGCGCGCGATCAAGGCACACGGCGGCACGGTGCCGGCGGAGGGCTTGAAGCCAGTGTGATCGTCTTCCCTTCCCCGCGCACGGGGAAGGTGGCCGAAGGCCGGATGGGGAGCGGACGTGGCCTTGGTTGCATAGACCACGTGGCATCCCCTCCGCCCCTTCGGGGCACCTCCCCACTGCGTGGGGAGGAAAATCTCGACGGGCGCCGTCATTCGCTTTAAGCCCGCTGCCGTGTCGTCTTCCCTGCGTCTCCCTCTGGCCTGGACGGCGCTGCTGGCGTGCCCGGCGCTGTTCGCCGTCAACCAGCTCGCCGCCCGCTATGTCGACTTCGTGCCGCCCCATGCCCTGGCGCTGGGCCGCTGGGCCTGCGCGCTGCTGATCCTGCTGCCCTTCGTCGGCGGCCGGCTGTGGCACAAGCGCGCCGCCCTGCGCCGCGAGTGGCGTGACCTACTGGTGCTGGGGGCGCTCGGCATGTGGGTGTGCGGCGCCTTCGTCTATATCGGCGGCCGCACCACCTCGGCCACCAACATCGGCCTGATCTATGCCGCCTCGCCCGTGGTCGTGGTCGGCGTCGCGGCGCTGGTCTGGGGCGAGCGCCTGTGGCCGCGCCAGCTGGCCGGCATCGCGCTCTGCCTGCTGGGCGTGCTGTGGGTCATCATCAAGGGCGATCCGGCGCGGCTGCTGTCGGTGCGCTTCGTGATCGGCGACGTGTGGATCGCCATCGCCTCGGCGGCCTGGGGGCTCTACTCGGTACTGCTCAAGTATCGCCCCAGTACG
>DATEIF010000648.1:0-4070 GCA_035279205.1 Vineibacter sp. | reverse complement strand
CTCGAGGCTGCCTTCGCGCATCGCCCTATCCGAGAGAGGTTCGGCCGGAGGTGTTGAAGCATCGGCCGGACCGCCGCTCGAACTGAGCGGCGGCACCGGCGGATGTGTTGGTCACGCCATTGGGCTGAGAAGAATCAGCCGAGCGTGTCGAGGGCCTTGGTGAAGCGGCCGGCGTGGCTCTTCTCGGCCTTGGCCAAGGTCTCGAACCACTCAGCGATTTCGTCGAAGCCTTCGTCCCGCGCGGTGCGGGCCATGCCCGGGTACATGTCGGTGTACTCGTGCGTCTCGCCGGCGATGGCGGCCTTCAGGTTGTCGGACGTCGTGCCGATCTTCAGGCCGGTGGCCGGGTCGCCAACCGCCTCGAGGAACTCGAGATGGCCGTGGGCATGGCCGGTTTCGCCTTCCGCCGTCGAGCGGAACACCACGGCGACGTCGTTGTAGCCCTCGACGTCCGCCTTCTGGGCGAAATAGAGATAGCGGCGGTTGGCCTGGCTCTCGCCGGCAAACGCTGCCTTCAGGTTGTCTTCGGTCTTTGAACCGCCAAGCTTGCTCATCGAATGTCTCCCTCTCTACGGCGGGCAGGGCAGCCGCCGGCTTGCCGCGCACAGCGCGTCCTGAGGGAGTGGCCCGCAGGTCGGGGGGCACACGGCATCAATGCGGTCTGAAATCGTCCGCAGGCGACCGCTACGCCGTTTATAGGAAGACGGCACAAACGGGTCAACAGTTTAGAGCTATTCTAAAAAGATGAGCGGCCGCCTCATCAGCGGCGCACGCGCACCACCACATCGACGCGCTCGACGCTCATGCCGGCAGGTGCCGCCGGCAGCCGCGCGATCGACACGTGGTCAGCCGGAATGTCGAGCAGCGTACCGTCGCCTTCGACATAGAAATGGTGGTGGTCGCCGACATTGGTGTCGAAATAAAGCCGGCCGGGCCCCACCAGCACTTCGCGCAGTAGGCCTGCAGCCGTGAACTGGTTGAGGGTGTTGTAGACCGTCGCCAGCGAGACGCGGGTGCCCCGCGCCACCGCCTCGTCATGCAGCTGCTCGGCCGTGACATGACGATCGGCACCGCTGCCGAACAGCAATGCACCCAGCGCCAGCCGCTGCCGCGTCGGCCGCAGGCCGGCGGTGCGCAGGCGCTCAGCGATGGCGGAACTGCTCATCATCGTTTGCATCTATTACGCCAAGGCGACAGCATTGCCTAGCGCCATCGCGACGGCGGCACGGCAACGTGTTCTAGAGGATTGTGGCGACGGGGAATTGTCTGTTTCCGCTCAGCATCCTATCTGTTAGAACGGCCTTGATTTGTTCGTTTGCCGGGTCGGGAGCCCGGCGTTCGCCTATGGACGGCACGTGACCAGCAAAAGCAGCTACAGCTACGACGACCTGATCCAATGCGCCAAGGGCCTGTTGTTCGGTCCTGGCAATGCGCAGCTTCCGCTGCCGCCGATGCTGATGTTCGACCGGATCGTGCACATCGACAAGACGGGCGGTAAGTACGGCAAGGGTGAGATCGTCGCCGAACTGGACGTCAAGCCGGACCTCTGGTTCTTCCCGGTCCATTTCCAGGGCGATCCGGTGATGCCGGGCTGCCTCGGGCTCGACGCGATGTGGCAGCTGGTGGGCTTCTTCCTGGGCTGGCTGAAGGCGCCGGGCCGCGGCCGGGCGCTGGGTGTCGGCGAGGTCAAGCTCAGCGGCATGGTGACGCCGACCATCCGCAAGGTCACCTACCACATCCATCTCAAGCGGGTGATCCTGCGCAAGCTGGTGGTGGGTATCGCCGATGGCGTGATGGTGGCCGACGGTCAACAGGTGTACGAGGCCACGGACATGAGGGTCGGACTCTTCCAGCCAAAGGCGGCCTGACGTGCGGCGCGTCGTTGTCACGGGTCTCGGAATCGTCGCCAGTATCGGCAGCAACGCCGGCGAGGTGGCGGCGGCGCTGAAGGAAGGGCGTTCGGGTATCGAGTTCGCGCCCCAGTACCAGGAGCTTGGCTTCCGCTGCCAGGTCCACGGCACACTCAAGGTCGACCTCGACGCCACCGTCGACCGCCGCTTGCGCCGGTTCATGGGCGATGGCGCGGCCTACGCCTATCTGGCGATGAAGGAGGCGATTGCCGACGCCGGCCTCAGCGACAAGGACATCTCCAACGATCGCACCGGCCTGATCGCAGGCTCCGGCGGGCCCACCACCGGCGCCATCGTGCAAGCCGCGCTCACCACCAAGGAAAAGGGGCCCAAGCGCATCGGTCCCTTCCAGGTGCCGCGCGCCATGTCGAGCACGGTGTCGGCCAATCTCGGTACCGCCTTCAAGATCAAGGGTCCGACCTATTCGATCACGTCGGCCTGCTCCACCTCGGCTCACTGCGTGGGCAACGCGGCCGAGACGATCATGCTGGGCAAGGCCGACCGCATGTTCGCCGGTGGCGGTGAGGAGCTCGACTGGACCCTGTCGGTGCTGTTCGACGCCATGGGCGCGATGTCGTCGAAGTACAATGACACGCCGACGCGTGCCAGCCGCGCCTATGACCGCGACCGCGACGGCTTCGTGATCTCCGGCGGCGGCGGCATCGTGGTGCTCGAGGACTACGAGCTCGCCAAGGCGCGCGGCGCCAAGATCTATGGCGAGATCGTCGGCTACGGCGCCACCGGCGACGGCGCCGACATGGTGGCCCCGTCGGGCGAGGGCGCGGTGCGCGCCATGCAGCTGGCCCTGGGCGGCTTCGGTGGCGCGCGCGGCAACCGCCGCGTCGACTACATCAACGCGCACGGCACCTCGACGCCCGTCGGCGACGTCACCGAGCTGGAAGCGATCCGCGCGGTGTTCGGCGAGGACCTGCCGGCGATCAACTCGACCAAGTCGCTCACTGGTCACAGCCAGGGCGCCACCGGCGTGCATGAAGTGATCTACTCGCTGCTGATGCTGCGCGACGATTTTGTCGCGGCATCGGCCAATATCGAAAACCTCGACCCCGGCGCGGAGGGATTCCCCATTGCGCGCCAGCGGATCGACAACGCCGGACTGGAGACAGTGATGTCCAACAGCTTCGGCTTCGGCGGCACCAACGCGGTGCTCGTCTTTCAGCGGGTGGAGGGATGACCTCGCCGTCCGATCGCCCGGTGCCCCGGGCTCCCGACTCCGGTAATGGCAACGGCGGCAGCAATGGCCGCCCCTCGGCGGCTTCAGTCGCGGCGGCGCGTGCCGCCGGCCTGATGGTCGGCCGCAAGGGGCTGATCATGGGCGTCGCCAACGACCGTTCGATCGCCTGGGGCATTGCCAAGGCCTGTCATGCCGCCGGGGCCGAACTGGCGTTCACCTATCAGGGTGACGTGTTCGGCCAGCGCGTGAAGCCGCTGGTGGAGTCGCTGGAGGCCAAGATCGTGGTGCCCGCCGACGTCGAGGATGAGGCGAGCCTCGATGCGCTGTTCGACACGCTGACGCGGAGCTGGGGCACGCTGGACTTCGTGGTGCACGCCATCGCCTACTCCGACAAGGACGAGCTCAAGGGTCGCTACGTCGACAGCACGCGCGCCAACTTCCAGCGCAGCCTGACGATCTCCTGCTACTCCTTCACCGACATCGCCCGCCGTGCCGAGCCGCTGATGCAGAACGGCGGCAGCCTGCTGACGCTCACCTACAGCGGCGCCCGCCATGTCATGCCCAGCTACAACGTCATGGGCGTGGCCAAGGCGGCGCTCGAGGCCAGCGTGCGCTACCTGGCGGCCGATCTCGGGCCCAAGAACATCCGCGTCAACGCCATCTCGGCCGGCCCCATGCGTACCTTGGCGGCGGCGGTGATCGGTGATGGCCGCTACGTCTATCGCGTCACGCGCGAGGTGGCGCCGTTGCGGCGCAACATCGACCAGGCCGATGTCGGCGGCGCGGCGCTGTATCTGCTGTCGGATCTGTCCGCCGGTGTCACCGGCGAGCTGCACCACGTCGACTCGGGCTACCACATCATGGGCATGGCCCCGCCACCTGCCAGCAACGGCGAGCGCGAGTAGTTCGGCCGGGAGCGCGCCACTCCAGTGGCGCACCGGCGCGTAGCGCCGGGTCATGTTTGAACC
>DATEIF010000647.1:0-2856 GCA_035279205.1 Vineibacter sp. | reverse complement strand
GAACAGGTTGATGTAGTTCAGCCAGATCTGATCGCCCTGCGGCACGACATAGGCGTAGGGCGTCACCGCCAGCTTCTCGTCCGGCACGATGGTCTGCGCCCAGTCGAATTCGTCGGTCACCTTCACCGCGGTGGGGAAGTCGGTGATGATCACGTCGACGCGTTGCGCCACCAGCTCGCCCTCGCGCGTGTTGGGCGGTGCTACCGACACCAGCTCGGCGTTCTTCAGGTACGACTTCATGAAGGGCTCGATGTAGCTGCCCAGCGACACCGCCGCCTTCACGCCCTTCTTGTCGACATCGGCCCAGCTCTTGATCGAGCCGCCCTTGCGGGTGACGGCGTAGATGTTGGTGATCAGGTAGGGCTTGGAGAACTCCACGGCCTGGGCGCGCCTCAGCGAGGCGCCGACGCCGAACATGCCGATCTCGCACTTGTTGGCCTGCAGGTCGGCGATGAAGGTGCCGAAGCTCGACTCGACGATCTCCAGCTGCGCGCCGAGCTCCTTGGCGAGTTCCTTGGAGAGGTCGGCGTCGATGCCTTCGATCTCGCCGGTCTTGGGATTGCGGAACGAGATCGAGTAGTAGAGCGGGAACTGGCAGACCCGCAGCTTCTTCGACTTCGTCACCTCGATCAGGCGCGACTGGATGGCCTGGGCCTGCGCCGCCTGCGGTGCCATCACGGCGACCGGCAGGGCCACGGCAGCGATACGTAGTAACCGGGACATCACGCTCGTCATTGCTTTACCCCCTCTGTTCCATCGTCGAGTTGCTGCAGGAAGCGCTGGGCGCGCTCGGTTTGCGGCGCGGCGAAGAAGGCCTTCGGCTCGCCGGTCTCGATGATCTCGCCATGGTCCATGAAGACCAGCCGCGTGCCGACGTTGCGCGCGAAGCCCATCTCGTGGGTCACCACCAGCATCGTCATGCCTTCGGCGGCGAGCTGGCGCATGACGATGAGGACCTCGCGCCGCAGCTCGGGATCGAGCGCCGAGGTCGGTTCGTCGAACAGCATGACCTTGGGCGACATCGCCAGTGCCCGCGCGATCGCCACGCGCTGCTGCTGGCCGCCCGACAGCCGCGTCGGATAGACATCGCGCTTGTCGGAGAGGCCCACCTTGGCCAGCAGCGTTTCGGCGGCGGCGATCGCCGCGGCGCGGGCCATGCCTTTCACCCGCTGCGGCGCCTCGATGATGTTCTCCAGCACGCTCATGTGCGGCCACAGATTGAAGTGCTGGAAGACCATGCCGATCTCGGGCCGCACCGCGCGGGCGGCGCGCTTCTCGCCGGCGTCGGGCTTGGCCGAGGCGATGGTGGTGCCGTTCATGACGATGCGCCCGCCGCTGGGTGTCTCCAGCAGCGCCAGGCACCGCAGCAGGGTGGTCTTGCCGGAACCCGAGGGGCCTACCACGCACACCACGTCCTTGGCGGCCACCGGCAGGCTGACGCCGCGCAGCACCTCGACCGTGCCGAAGCTCTTGGAAATGCCTTCCGCAGCAATGATCGGACCTGCCTGGGCCACGGACCAAACCTCCCATCCTACAAAACTAAATTTTATGGTTGTCCCGAACAACCACGGTTCAGGATTGGCAAATATCATGCCATGCTTGAAAAACTGTCAATAATCAAATTTTATAGTCATATGGATATCCGCCTGCTTGAAGCCTTCCGCGCCGTGGTCGAGAACGGCTCCGTCACCCATGCGGCGGCGGCGCTGGGCATCACGCAGCCTGCCGTCAGCGCCCAGATCGCGCGCCTCGAAGAAGAGCTCGGCTTTTCCCTGTTCGAGCGCGCCGGCAACCGCTTGCGGCCGACGGCCGAAGCGGTGGCGTTCCGCACCGAGGTCGAGCGCACCCTGGGGCGCATCGAGGATCTCGGGCGCGCCGTGGAGCACATTCGCGCCGGACAGGCCGGCTCGCTG
Organism: Vineibacter sp.; assembly: GCA_035279205.1. Classification (GTDB taxonomy): domain Bacteria; phylum Pseudomonadota; class Alphaproteobacteria; order Reyranellales; family Reyranellaceae; genus Vineibacter. The sequence goes on along the minus strand of DATEIF010000647.1, from coordinate 943 downwards.
GTCGTTGCCAGCCATCCGATGGCGGGCGTGACGTTGCTGCCGCCGGTGGTCGCCGCCTTCCTGCGGCAGCGGCCCAACGTGCGCATCCAGCTCTTCACGCGCAACTCGGACCTGGTGCGCGGCATGTTTCCGTCGCGCACGCACGACATCGGCATCGCCGAGCTGCCGATCGATCCGACCGGGCTGACGGTGACGCGCTATCGCATGGCGTGCGTCGCCATCCTGCCCAAGGGGCATGCACTGGCTGCTCACGATGTCATCACGCCGGCGCACCTCTCGGGCCTGCCCTTTGTCGGCATGTCGCGCGAGTGGGCCGCCTATCACGTGATCGCCGCGGCCTTCGCCGAGGCATCGGCGCATCTCAATTTCATCACGGTGTCGGAGTTGTTCGCCGTCATCTGCAGCCTGGTCGCCAATGGCGTCGGCGTGTCGATCGTCGATCCGGCCTCGGCGGCGCAGTACCGCGACGCCGGCCTGGAGGTGCGGCCGTTTCGCCCGGTCGTGCCGTACGACATCGCGGTCTTCCACGCCGCCGACCGTGCGCTGTCGATGATTGGGCGCGCCTTTCTCGACACCTTCGACGCCCATATGCGCAACTTCGTGGTTCAAGCCCGGGAGAAGGCCTGATGCTGTTGTCGTCCGAACTGGTAGGCCGCATCGCCGGTGATGCCGCGTTGATGCAAGACTTCGAGGCGCTGTGTGCGCTGGGCGGGCGGCTCGCCGGCACGCCGAGCGAGCAGCGCGCCATGGCGCTGGTCGCCGAGCGCGGTGCCCGGGCGAGCGGCGTGGCGTGTCGGTCGATTCCCGTACCCTATGGCGGCTGGCGCGCGTTGCGCACGGAGCTGCGCCTGGCCGACGGCAGCGTCGTGGCCGGCCATCCGCTGGTACGCTCGGTGGCGACGCCATCGGACGGGTTGACGGCCGAGGTGGTCGACCTGGGGCG
>DATEIF010000646.1:0-8120 GCA_035279205.1 Vineibacter sp. | reverse complement strand
GGCGGCGCCCGGCGCATCTTCGACATGACCGTCGACTACGCCCAGAACCGCATCCAGTTCGGCCGTCCGATCGGCGGCTTCCAGGCCATCAAGCACATGGCGGCCGAGCTGCTGCTGGAGGCCGAATCCGCGACATCGGCGGCGCGCGATGCCGCCCAGCAACTGGCCGAACAGACGCGCAGCGCCGACGAAGCCATCGACATGGCCGCCTTCGCTTGCGCCGATGCCTTCACGCAGATCGCCGCGACGGCCATCCAGATGCACGGCGGCATTGCCTTCACGTGGGAGCACCCGGCGCATCTCTACCTGCGCCGGGCCCGCGCCTACAGCTACCTGCTCGGATCGTCGGCCAGCTATCGCGAGCGGTTCGTGACCCGCATTTCGGGCCAACCCCAGGACGCGAGGGCGGCATGATGACCAACGACGATCTGCGCCGCGACGTCCGCGAGTGGCTGGCGGCACACTGGAGCGGGCCGGGCTCGCTGGGCCAGAGCCAGTGGGAAGTCACCGACGCCATGCGCGCCTGGTACACCAAGGTCTTCGAGGCCCGCTGGTCGGTGCCGAGCTGGCCCGAGGTCTGGTTCGGGCGCGACTTCTCCGACGAGCAGACGCGCATCGTGATCGACGAGTTTGCGCGCGTCGAAGCGCCGGGCGCCGGGCAGGATCGCTTCAACCTGCCGGCCAACACGCTGCTGGCGTTCGCCAGCGAGGCGCTGAAGCTCACGCTGATCCCGGGCCTGCTCAAGCGCGAGATCACCACCTGCCTGCTCTACAGCGAGCCGGGTGCCGGCTCCGATCTGGCGGGCGTGCGCACGCGGGTCGAGCGCCAGGGCGACAGCTTCGTCGTCAACGGCCAGAAGGTGTGGACGTCAGGCGCGGCGACGGCCGACTACGGCATGCTGATCGCGCGCACGGACTGGGACGTGCCCAAGCACAGCGGGCTGAGCTTCTTCTTCCTGCCCATGAAGCAGCCCGGCGTCGAGGTGCGGCCGCTGCGGCAGATCACCGACGAGGCGCATTTCAACGAAGTGTTCATCACCAACGCCGTCATGCCGCTGGACAACCTGGTGGGCGACTGGAACCGGGGCTGGCGGGTGCTGCAGACGGCGCTGGCTTACGAGCGCTCGGTCATGGGAGCCAACGCACGGCGCTCACGCCACGGCGGCGCCGACGATGTCGTGGCGCTGGCGCGCGCCGCCGGGCGGCTGAACGACCCGTTGCTGCGCCAGGACATTGCCCGCGTCGTGGCGCTGCGGCGTCTCAACGCGCTCAACAACGCGCGCGCCAAGGCCGACCTGGAGCAAGGCACGTCCTCGTCCATCATGTCGCTGGGCAAGCTCGCGATGTCGCGCATCCTGCACGAGGAGGCGCGCGTGCGCACCGCCATCATCGGCGTCGAAAGCCTGCTGGCGGGCGATGCGCATCCCATCGCCGACGACGTGAATTTCCTGGCGCTGAATGCCTACTTCACCTCGATCGGCGGCGGCACCGACCAGATCCAGAAGAACATCATCGGCGAGCGCGTGCTGGGCCTGCCCAAGGAACCCGAGCTCGACCGCAACATCCCGTTCAAGCAGGTGCGCAGCGGTTGATCGAAGCCCTGGGAGCGCGGGCGTCTCGCCCGCTTCTTTGCTGTCCCCTACGCGTGTAGAGCCAGGACATGAGCGGGCGAGACGCCCGCGCTCCCAGGATTCTCAGTGCCGCGAGGTGCTGCCGCCTTCTTCGCCGCGGCTGTCCATCTCGAGCAGCGCGATCAGCAGGCGCGCGCGGGCCGTGCTGTCGGTGGCTTCCAGCAGGGCCTGCTTCTCGGCCGGCCCGAACGGCAGCACCATCGACAGCGACGTCACCAGATTGCGGTCGCCCGCGTCCTGCACGGCCTTCCAGTCGGTCGACAGCTTGTGGCCGCGGAAATACGCCTGCAGTGCCGCCATCATGCGCGGCCGATCGAGCTCGATCATCTCGTCGGCATGATCGAGATCGCCGCGATAGCGCTCGAAGTGCGTCATCACCCGGCGGTAGCCGCTGTGATGGAGCGGCAGCTCCTGGCCGACCTCGAAACGGATGATGCCGGCCAGGGTGATCAGCAACCGGCCGTCCTCGGTCTCGGCGAACTGCACGATGCGGCCGGCACAGCCGACAGGCTGGACCGGCGGCGGGCCATCGCCCACCGGCAACCCGTCGCCGGCAAAGCCACCGACCTTGGCGGGCTGCACCATGCCGATCATGCGATGCCCGGCCAGGGAGTCGACCACCATGGCGAGGTAGCGCGGTTCGAAGACATTGAGCGGCAGCCGGCCGCCCGGCAGCAACAGGGCGCCGGACAAGGGAAAGATCGGTATCGCTTCCGGCAATTGCTCGAATGCCGGGTCGAACGGGTTCCTGCCGACGCGCTGATCGGTCATGCCGTAAGGATCTCTCCCTGGCCGATGAACGGCCCTCTTGCCGCGTCAGCGCACCGGCATCGTCAGCCGGCGATCACCGCACGGTCGTACCACTCATGAGAACAGGCCACTCATGAGAACAGGATCGATGACAGCCGCTTGCGGCCATCGATGGAAATCGGATCGTTGAACCCCAATGCCTCGAAATACTTCAAGAGCTGCTTGCGGGCGGCTTCGTCGTTCCACTTGCGGTCGAGCTTGATCGACTGCAGCAGATGATCGACCGCGGCCTCCTTGTTGTCGGCGGCATAGAGGGCCGTCGCCAGCTCCAGCCGGGCCTCGTGATCCTTTGGATTGGCCGCGACCTTCGCTTCCAGCTCGCCGACCGGGCCAGCCTGCTCGGCCTGCTCGGCCAGCTCGATCGCGGAGCGCACGGCAGCAATCTCGGCATGGTTGGCCACCGCCGGCGGCAGCTTGACCAGCAAGGCCTTGGCCCGCTCCGCATCGCCGCTCGCCAGGTAGCATTTCGCCATGCCGGCAAGCGCCGTCGGATTTTCCGGCTCCTGCTGCAGGATCTCGCCGTAGACACGCGCAGCCAGCGAAACGTCGCCACCTTCCAGCGCCGCCCTGGCGTGCTCCAGCAGCTCGGCGAGCTGATCGCCGCCGGGCGTGCCGCCGGTGGCCTGCACCAGCCGGTCGATGAACTGCTTGATCTGCCCCTCAGGCAACGCGCCGACGAAGCCATCGACCGGGCGGCCCTGGAAGAAGGCGTACACGGCCGGGATCGACTGGATGCGCAGCTGCTGGGCCAGCATCTGGTTTTCGTCGATGTTGATCTTGATCAGCTGCACCGCGCCCTTGGCGTTCTTGACCGTCTTTTCGATGATCGGGCCCAGCGTCTTGCACGGCCCGCACCACGGCGCCCAGAAGTCGACGATGACCGGGCGCGTGCGGCTCGCCTCCAGCACGTCCTTGGCGAAACGCTTCTGGTCGGAGTCCTTTACAAGATCGGCATCCGCGGGGGCGCCGCCGCCAATAATCTGGTCCATCTGTCCTCGACAGGGTTCGCGCGGCGGCAACGCCGCCATCGGTTTCCGGGAATGTGGCCGCTGGCTGCCGGGAAGGCAAGGCCGGCGCGGCCCTGTCGCAGGCTGCGCGAAGATACTCCGGGCAGATCCCCCGAACCGACCGCCGCTGCGGATCAGGCGTCGAAGTCGAGCGGCTGCGCCGCGTGTCCCGTGGCGTCGAAGAAGCGGCGCAGATCGGCGCCCGACAGCCGCGTGACCATGGTGTTCACCATCGGATGCGCCCATACGGCATCGGCCTCGAGCACGGCGCGGTCGACGGCCAGACGGACATGGCCAGCGGCATCGTTGATCAGAGCCAGCGGCGTCACCGATCCGGGCCGCACCCCCAGATGACGCATCAGCCGCTCGGGGCTGCCGAACGAAACGCGGCCGGCGCCAATGCGTTCGCCCAGCTGCTTCAAGTCGACCGTACGGTGCGCCTCGACCGTCACCAGCCACATCTGCTCGCGCTTGTTGCGCAGGAACAGGTTCTTGATGTGCGTGCCGCTCTGCAGCACGGGCAGGCGTGCCCGCACGGCTGTCGACTGCTCGACGGTGAACACCGCCTCGTGCGTGACCGTCTCGTGCGCGATCCCCAGCACCGACAGCCGCGCCAGCACGGCGGCGGGCGTGGTCGGCAGGTCATTGCCGTCAGGGTCGGCGGTGGTCTGGTCGTCAGGCATGGAACTCATGGCGGCGGCTTTGGTAACGGCGCCACGCGACGCAGGCAACCATCTTGCCAAGGGATGAGAAAGCGGTTATCTCCGCGCCTCCACGCCGGTGGCCCAAAACGCCGGCGCGGTAAAATGGAGTGCGGGCGTAGCTCAGGGGTAGAGCACAACCTTGCCAAGGTTGGGGTCGAGGGTTCGAATCCCTTCGCCCGCTCCAGTTTTCCCGTAAAATCAATCAGTTGGATAGCAGCGGCACCATGACCAGCGCCGCTGCAGTGGCGTGCTCGCGCCCCGGGCTCACGCCGCCTCAGTCGTGCCAGCGCGAGTGGCGGATGACGCTGCAGAAGTTGCCGCGATGGAAATGCGGGTCCTTGTCAGCGATGACGTCGGCCTTGACGTTGCCGAAGGTGGTGTCCGGCTTGTGCCTGATGCCGTCGTAGAAGGCCTGGAGGATGTCTTCCTTGAACCTCGGCGTTCGCGGAAACGCGCGGACGACAGCCTCGCGCTCCGCGTCCGAATACTGATTGTAGGTGAGCCCCAGCACGTCCATCTCGACGCCGGCCGTGACGAGGGCAACGACGGGGTGCATGTGCTGCGGCACGCCCGGCGTGGTGTGCAGCGCAATCGCCGTCCAGACGGTGTAAGCGTCGTCTTCGGAAATGCCGTGGCTGCGCAGGAAGTCACGGGCGGCATGGGCGCCGTCGACCTCGAAACGCTCGTCCCGGCTGCTGTGGCTGGGCATCAGGCCGATGTCGTGGAACATCGCGCCGGCGTAGAGCAGCTCGCGATCGAACTTCAGGCCGCGATGAACGCCGGCCAGGGCGCCGAAATGATAGACGCGGCTTGAATGATTGAAGAGCAGCGCCGTTTCGGTGTCGCGGATGTATTCGGTGATCGCGCGCGCCAGCTTGCTGTCGGGAATCACGGCTTCCTTGATCTGTGACATGGCTTTTCTCCTGCACATTTTACGTGTCAGGAAGGTAGAACACGTCCCATATGTCTTCTATTGACGTGACACGTCATAAACGGCCAAATCCGGGCCGAGGCGGACTCCGATGCGTGCGACGACGAAAACAGTTGTGATGGTGGCGCCGCCCGGCGTGCAGCTTCTCGACATCTGCGGCCCGCTGGACGTCTTCGCCGAGGCCAACGCCCAGGCCGGCCATGAGGCTTACCGACTGATCGTCGCGGCCGGCGCGCCCGGCCCGATCCGCGGCTCATCGGGTGTGCGGCTCACGCCCGACTGGGTCATCGGCCACGACGGCGAGCAGGCCATCGACACGCTTCTTGTCGCCGGATGCCCGAATGCGGCCGAGGTGCCGGCCGATGGCATCGTTGTCGACTGGCTGCGGCGGCGAGCGCCCACCGCCCGACGCTTCGGCTCGGTGTGCAGCGGCGCCTTTTTCCTCGCAGCGGCAGGCCTGCTCGATGGTCGGCGCGTGACGACGCACTGGGCGGTGGCCGAGCAGCTCGCGCGGCAGTTTCCGCACGTGACGGTGGACGAGGACGCGATCCAGGTCCGCGACGGGCCGCTGCGCACCGCAGCCGGCGTGACGGCAGGGCTCGACCTGGCGCTGACGCTGGTCGAGGAGGACCTTGGCCGCGACATCGCCCTGCGCGTGGCAAGCCAGCTCGTGATGTTCTTCAAGCGACCCGGCGGCCAGATGCAGTTCAGCCGCAAGGGCGAAGCGGCACCTGCGGGCCGGGCCGCGCTTCAGGAGCTTCAGCGTTGGGTCGCGGCCAACCCCGCGCTTGATCACAGCGTGGCGAGCCTCGCCCGGCGCATGGATCTCAGTCCGCGCCACTTCGCGCGGTTGTTTCGCAGCGAGGTCGGGATCACGCCGGCAACATGGGTCGAGGAGGCGCGCGTCCATGCGGCGCGGCGGCTCCTCGAGCATGGACACGAGGCGCCGAAGCAGGTCGCGGCTCATTGCGGGTTCGCCGATGCCGATACCCTGCGCCGCGCGTTCGCGAGGCATGTCGGCGTGACCCCGGCGGAGTATCGCAAGCGCTTCGCCGGCATCGCCGCTTGATCGGCGTGCGCCGCCGGCATGGGTGGCAGAACCGCGCGGCAGAGGTCTTTTCGCGGTCGCCTTCGCGGCTGCCGATATGCTCCCGCCGATTGCCGAGAGGAGACGCATGCGCGCCCGTATTCGCGACACCGAGATCTACTTCGATATTGATGGCGTGGGCCTCGTGCCCGACGGCGCGCGCATGCGCGAAAAGCCGACCGCCTTCATCATCCATGGCGGGCCGGGCGGCGACCACACCGACTTCAAGACCGCCCTGGGGCCGCTCACCGACAAGGTGCAGTTGGTCTATTTCGATCACCGCGGCCAGGGGCGGTCGGCCGAGGGCGATCCGGCGACCTACACGCTCGACGAGAATGTCGAGGACATGGAAGCGCTGCGCCGTCATCTCGGCCTGGGCCCGATCGTCAGCATCGGCACCAGCTACGGCGGGATGGTGGCCATGACCCACGCCGCCCGCTATCCCGATTCGGTGTCGCATCTCATCCTGGTGGTGACCGCGGCGCATGCAGGCTTCAACGCGCGCGCGAAGGAGATCGTCGCCCAGCGCGGCACCGCCGAGCAGGTCGCCGCCTGCGAGGATCTGTGGGCCGGCCGCCTCGACACGCCGGCGAAGCTGCGGCGCTACTACGAGATCATGGGTCCCCTGTATTCGTACAAATATGATCCGGCGGCGGCCAAGCTCGGCCTGGATCGGCGAATCCTGACGCCGGAGCCCCTCAATCGGGCCTTCGCCCCGGGCGGATTCCTGCGCAGCTTCGATCTGCGGCCGGAGCTCGGTGCGATCACGGCGCCGACATTGATCCTGGCGGGACGCCACGATTGGATCTGCGCGCCGGAATTCTCGGAAGAGATCCATCGTCTCATTCCCGGCTCCGACCTGCGAATCTTCGAGAACAGCAGCCATTCGGTCCGCAGCGACGAAACGCAGCTCTTCCTCGACGCTGTCGCCGGGTTCCTTGTCTACAAGACCAAAGGGACAAACCGCTGAACGACGGTGCGGCGTTTCAGAAGCTCAGATCGCGGACAGTGCGAATCGCGCCTGCAATCGACAGCTCGCGGGTTTCATCCTTGCCGTTGCCGTCCTCTGCGTGCCACACGGCCGACAGGCAGCCATAGGCGATCGCGTGATCGAGGATCCGACGCGGGCTCTGGCCCAGCGTGCGGGAAAAAACGGCGGCCATCCCGGCGATCCGCGTCGGATCGAGACAGAGGTCATCCCGCTCCAGCGGGTTGTAGAACATGTTGGCGGCGTCGAAGCCGGGATCGCCGAGCACGCCCTTGGGATCGATCACCAGCCAGCCGCGCGGACCATGCATGATGTTGTCGTGGTGCAGGTCGCCGTGCAGCGGACGGACGTCGAGCGGATCGGCCAGCAGCCGGTCGGCGATCCGGGCCGCTTCGACGTAGAAAGTCTCCTGTCCCGCATCACGATCGGCCTTGGCCTTGGCGAACAGGCTGGCGAAGCGTTTCCGCAGCGGCTGCAGGTCGGCCGGTGGTGCCAGCGCCGATGGCGCGAAAAGCTGCGCCATCACGTCGGCAGCAATCTCGGTCGCGGCGGCATCGCCACGGTCGTCGAGGACGTGGGAGAGCAACGTCTCGCCGGCGTACTCCAGCAGCATGCACTGTCCGTCGCGATCCAGCAGCCGGACCGCCCCGACACCGTCGCGCCATGACAGGTAATGCGCGCCGCGCAACTCGTCCTCGACGTCATCGAACGGCTTGAGGGCCTTGATCACGGCCGCGCTGCCGTCCTCCAAGCGCACCTTCCAGATGCGGCTGGAAAAGGTTTCGGCGATGAGCTGAGGGTTGCTGATCTTCCAACGATCGGGAAACGCAGATGTGGTCACCATGGCGGCCCGATATCTAGGAACTGCCGCACAGTAATTCCACAGTTCCGCGGACCGCGTCCCACACAAACACAAAAACTCAGTCAAGAGTTCACACATCCGCAGAGAAACCGTCATCGGC
>DATEIF010000645.1:0-8050 GCA_035279205.1 Vineibacter sp. | reverse complement strand
GCGGGTCGGACCACTGCATCGCGACGCACCCCTCGGACATGTGCGTGGCGCTCGCCGCACTGGACGCGACCGTCCATCTCGCCGGCGCCGGTGGCGAACGAAGCGTACCCCTCCTCGATTTCCATCGATTGCCCGGCCATCATCCGGAGATCGAGACGGCATTGCGACCGGGCGAACTGATCACCGGGATCGAACTCGCGCCCAGCGCCGCCGCGACGAATTCCACCTATCGCAAGGTTCGCGACCGTTCGAGCTACGCGTTTGCGCTGGTCTCGGTCGCCGCCGGGCTGCAACTCGCCGCGGGAAAAATCGAAGACGTACGGATCGCCGTGGGTGGCGTCGCGCCCAAGCCGTGGCGAGCCGCGCGAGCCGAGCAGCTTCTGCGCGGCCAGGCTCCAACGAGAGAGCGTTTCCTCGAGGCCGCCGAGGCAGAGCTCGCCGGCGCCCGGACCTTCGACGGCAATGCCTTCAAGGTCGAGCTGGTGAAAAGAACCATCGTCACCCTGCTCGGCGAACTTGCGGGAGCGGACGCATGAGTAAGTTGCAGAACGCCATCGTCGGCGGTGTCCGCACCGCAATGAGCTATGTTCCCAGCAGTTGGTTGCCGGGAGGCAAGCCCGATCCGTTGATCGACAAACGCGTCACCCTCGGCACACAGCAGTCGCGCGTCGATGGGCCCGATAAGGTGAGAGGCGCCGCGCGTTTCGCCGCCGAAGTGCCGATGGAGGGCCTGCTCTATGCCGCCTGCGTCCATTCGACGATCGCGCGCGGCAGGATCGCGGAACTCGATGTCTCCGCCGCCGAGACAGCGTCCGGTGTCGTCCTCGTGATGACGCATCGCAACGCGCCCAAGATGGCGCTGCCACCGCCGATCGGACTGACCAACCTCAAGGCCGCGGGCAACAGCATTCTACCGGTAATGCAGGACCCGGAAATCCGCTGGAACGGCCAGACGATCGCGGTGGTGCTCGCCGAAACGCAGGAGCAGGCCGACCACGCGGCGTCACTTGTCAAAGCGCGCTACGAGGCGGTTGCCGCGCGCACGCGGTTCGAGACGGCGAAGGCCGATGCGCGCACGCCCGACTCGCTCATGATCGAGAAGAACCAGCTGAAGAAGGGCGACGTCCAGGCGGCATTCCGGATGGCGGCACAACGTGTCGATGCGGTCTATCGAACGCCCTGGCACAACCACAATCCGATCGAACCCAACGCCGCGACGATCGTCTGGAGCGGCGACCGGCTGATCGTTCATGACGCGACGCAGATGCTGAACGGCACGGCCGGCTCGCTCGCCAAGGTCTTCGGCATCAAGGAGTCGCAGGTGCATGTCAGCTCCCCGTTCGTCGGGGGCGGCTTCGGCGGCAAGGGGCTATGGGATCACCAGATCCTGGGTGCTGCCGCGGCCAAGCTCGCTGGCCGACCTGTGCGGATCGTCCTGTCCCGCGCTGCCATGCACCGCCTGGTCGGCGGCCGATCGCCGACGGAGCAGCGCGTCGCTCTTGCCGCTGACGCCGATGGAAAGCTCAAGGGGTTTATCCACCACGGCTTTTCAGTGAAGCCGCAGCACAGCGTCTGCGATGAGGCCTTCACCTTGAGCGGCCGGTCGCTCTATGCGTCAGACAGCGTCGATATCGTGCAGCACACTCTTGATCTCGACGTGCTGGCCAACACGTTCATGCGCGCCCCCGGAGAGGCTCCCGGCACCTTCGCGATCGAGTGCGCAATGGACGAACTGGCGCACGAACTGGGGATGGATCCCATCGAACTCAGGCGTCGCAACGTCTCCGATGGCGATCCCATCACCGGCGCACCGCATTCCCAAAGCGACATGATGCTAGCCTATGACCTCGGGGCGGAGCGGTTCGGCTGGCATCGCCGCGTGGCGGCTCCACGTTCGCTCAAGGATGGCGAGTGGCGCCTCGGCATGGGGTGCGCAACGGGCTCTTTCCCGTACGCCCGGATGCCCGGCATGTCGGCCCGGATCACCATCGACGACGATGGTCATGCGACAGTCTCGAGTGCTGCGCACGAAATGGGCATGGGCACCACGACCGTGCAACGACAGCACGCGGCGGACCGCCTTGGCTTGCCGCTGGAGCGAGTCACCGTCAGGATCGGCGATACCAGTCTACCCTTTGGCAGCTTCGCCGGCGGTTCGTCGCAGACCGCTTCCCTGGGAGCGGCCATCAATGCAGCCAGCGGAAAGCTGGCCAGCCAGTTGCTGCGCCTGGCCGGCAACGATACGCCTCTCGCCGGTCTGAAGGTGGGCGAGATCGAATTCGCCGACGGCGGCCTGCGGAAGATCGACGATCCGTCTCGGCACGAGAGCTTCGTGTCGATCCTCAAGCGTGCTGCGCGCCGCGAGGTCAGTGTTACGGGAGAGAGCGGCGCGCCGCTTGAAATGCTCAAGTTCTCGATGCACAGCAGATCGGCGATCTTTTGCGAGCTCCGCGTGAGCGACGTGACCGGGGAGATCCGCGTGGATCGCCTTGTCGGCAGTTTCGATTGCGGCCGCATTCTCAACCCAAAGACCGCCGCGAGCCAATTCCGGGGCGGCATGATCATGGGAATCGGCATGGCGCTGACCGAGGAGACTCTGTTCGACGAGCGCACCGGGCGGATCGTGAGCGCATCGATCGCGGACTATCACGTACCGGTGCATCTCGACGTGCCGGAGATCGACGTTCTGTGGACCGACATCCCGGATCCGCGCACCCCCATGGGGGCACGCGGCATCGGCGAAATTGGCATCACCGGCGTCGCGGCCGCCATCGCCAACGCTGCGTTCAACGCTACCGGAAAGCGCGTTCGCGACTTGCCGCTAACACCCGACAAGTTTCTGTTCGCCTGACCCGATACACCTCGAGCACAACACCAACACCGTAACTACCCCGCAGATAGTTGATGTGACGACTGCGACGTCCAACCTGCCCTCGCGCGAAACACGCGAGGAGATGCGAATGTACGAGTTGATGGGGCCGCTGGTCCTGTTCGCTGCGGTGATGACCCTGACACCGGGACCCAATGTTGTCCTGGTGACCGCCTCGGGAGCGAACTTCGGCTTCAATCGGACGGTTCCCCAGATGCTCGGGATCACGTTCGGGTTCGGCGCCATGGCGATGACGGCAGGCCTGGGTATCGCCGGCCTCATAAAGGCGCACCCCCAAATTCATGTCCTACTGAAATATGCCGGTGCGGCCTATCTCCTCTATCTCGCATGGCGGATCGCCCATGCCCAGCCGGCTGCCGGCGCGGCGCGCGCGAGGCCGATCGGATTTATCGAGGCGACCTTGTTCACCTGGACCAACCCGAAGGCGTGGGTGTCCGTTCTCGGCGCACTCGCAGCCTTCACGACGACAGACGGCAACGCCGTTTGGCAAACGTCGCTGATCTCCGGCGTCCTCGCCGCCTGCTGCCTGCTGTCGTGCATGGTCTGGGCCGGGTTTGGAACGGCCATCGGACGGTTCATCGAGACGCCCCGGGCGCGCACGGTATTCAACCGGGTCATGGCGGGACTGCTCGTCCTGTCACTCGTTCCCGTGCTGTGGGAATAGGCAACAGGCCTGACGACCGCGACGTGATCACCCGATCGGGTGATGCCCAACCGCTGCTGAACGGGGAAAATCATCCTCCGGCCTAACGGAGGCAATCGATGGAAGGGGCCCCTTTTCGCGTCACGCCGTATCCGCGTCGGAAGCCGGCCAGGCGTGGCGTTGAGGATTCATTCGTTCCCCCGCTCGCCCAACAACCCAAGGCCGCTGACTCCGTTCCCAAGTACGTCGAGGCGACCGTGAAGCTGATCCCCGGCGAGGTCGTTTCGGCTTACCTTGCCGGCAAGGCGATGCTGCAGAACGACCCCGCCGCGCCGCTGTCGTGCTGGATCGGATGGACCCTGCTGTGCTGCGTCCTGGTCGTGTGGCTGCGCCGGTGGATGACATCCGACAAGAGCGCGGCCGTACCCCCCGACTGGCCTGCCGTCGGCATCGCGACGCTTTCGTTCGTGGTCTGGGTCTACTCGATGGGCGACGTGTTCGCCAAGGTCAACGTCTGGGACCAGCACCACGCATGGCTCTATGTGCTGATATGGACTCTCGCCGCTCCCGGTCTTGCGTATCTTCTCTCGAAAGGATCGAAGCCTGGCGGCAACGCATAGCCATTAGTCCGATCGTCATCGTCGGTGTCGACGTCGTCGTGCGATCCTTGACCACCGGACGCACGGCCCAGACTGCAGGCGCGCAATGGCGCGATCAGCGCCGCCAGTGCGACCTGGCCGTGCGTGTCGGTCTTGGCGAAGACATGGCGCAGGTGCGTCTTGACCGTGTTGATCGACAGCCCCAGTGCGCCGGCGACCGCCGGCGCGGTCCTGCCGCTGGCCGCAGCGATGGCCACCCGTGCCTCGGCGCGCGTCAGGCCGTAGGCCTGCATCAGCCAGTCTTCGGGAACGTCGGTCCCGCCGGCGGGATCGACGACAGACAACATCACTGCAGGCGCAGCGGCGACGCTTCCGGTGAAACCGACATCATCAGCACCGGCCATCGCCGATGCCACCATGACCAGCTGGTGTCCTCCATCGCCCGGGATGCCGACACTGGCCACGCGGCGACCCTGCAGCACCGACTGCACCAGCCGATCCAACAGGCCGCGGGCCGACGCCGACGTGTGTGACAGGCGCGCACGGCCGTTCGGCTCCAGCACCAGGCGCAGGCCGCTGCGGGCGGCACACCAGGCGCGCATGGTGCGGTTGGCGAACACCACCTGCGCGGCATGATCCAGCACCACGATGCCGACCGACAACCTGTTGAGCACCTGGTGGTGGACATGATGCAGGGCACGATAGGCGCCGACGCGATACCCTAGCTGCAAGGCTCGCCGCACATGCGGCGTCACGGCGGCCATCACATCCAGCTCTGCGGCGCAGAACGGGCCTTCCTGCGGCCCGCGCAGCAGGGAGAGCACGGCGCGCGTGTCGTCCGACACGTCGAGCCCGACCAGAGCGGCGTGCGCGAACCCCTGCGGCTGCAGCACGTCCGCGAAGAAGTCCGTCTGCCGCAACGCCGCCAGCGGCAGCACGGCATCGGAGGCGACGACGCTGCCGGCGGGCTGGGTCGCGATGTGCAAACTCCAGGGATTGCAGGCATGGCGCGTGTCGTAGAGCCGGATGCTTGCCGCGCTGACCCGGCTGGCGTGGACGAAGCGGGTTGCGCCACTGGCCACCGACCGTCCGCACAGGATGCCGGCGACGCTTCCCAGCCGTCGTGCCAGGGCAGCGATGACTGACGGCCACAGGTGGTGAGCGGTGGCCGCGTCGTAGATCACATCCAGGAGCGTCGCCACATCGGGATGCTGATCGCTCATGCGCCGATCCCTACCCGCGGCGCCTCGCTCCCGGGCCTGGCGCGACGCTCACCCCTGACGTTGCTCTTGCGGCACATGCCCATCCCTCCCCTTGCGCGACGGGGCTGTCCGGGGGAATGCCGTCATGGAATTCCCGGACGGTCCGCGTCCGCTGGGATGGAGTCATGCAGTGACAGGCGCGGGGCGACCGTCAGGAAGACCGTGAGCTAACCGTAAAAGTGACGCGGCCTACGCCTGTTACCGGGGTGACATGGTATCTCACAGGACGGCGGTGCGTGCCTCCTTCTGTGCGCCTGCAATCAGATCGGCAAAGTGCTTCTTGATGTACGGCATCATGTTCTGGGTCAGACGCCGCCCGGCCGCTGTGTCCGACATGTAGTGCAGGCCCGCATATTCCCGATTGACGGCGGTATCCGCGGCCAGATCCTCGATGAACTTCACGGCTTTTTCCGTAAGCAGGTTATCGGGCATGACGCACTTGATCATCTCGACGGCGAGCCAGCACTGGCATGTGTGGCCGCTCGGATAGGCGGGGTGGCCGGGATTGGGAACGACCAGGCGCAGATCCGCCGCAAGCTGCCAGGGTCGGGCCGCATCGTAGCGCCTCTTGAGGTTCAGCAGGACCGGCCGTGACAACTCGATCGGCAGCGAATAGGTCGCCGCATGCACCCAGGGAAACCTGGTCTCGGCGACCGGATAGGTGAGGCCGAAGGCCTCGAGAAAATCCGGAAAGGCGCGATCCTGGCTGATGATGCGTTTCTTCCGGTCGGGATCTCGATCGACCTCGCCGCGCTTGCGCACGACATCGTCGATCTCGTTCTGCGGATAGCCGTCAGGTGGCGGACCGGGATCGACCCCTTTGCAGTCCGCCCCGATGTCGGCCATGAAAGCCGAGACCTGCGACAGGAAGAGGTAGTACGGACGCCAGAGTTTCGGATCGAATTTCACGGAATCGACCGTCATTGCTTGCCTCCCTCCGTTGCGTCCTCGCCAATGCCCGCACGACGCAGCCCGCGACAGATGGCATCGCGCGTCGCCAGGTCCTGCAGTGGATATCGTTTGATATACGTCTGGATGCTGAAGTCCGGCTCCACCGCGAGCACCGGCAACACGATCGCGCGGGCCTCGGCTTCTCGTCCGAGATTGCCCAGTGCCGCGGCCAGCACCTTTCGTGTGTTCATGAAGAAGGGAAAGCGCTGCACCATCAGCGAGGCCTCTTCCGCCGCTGACGCCCATTGGCCTTGAATGCAGTAGGCCAGCGCCCGCACGCCGCGGAAGAAGTCGGCCTGCGCACCGGACGGTGCCAGCCGCCGGTGGCGATCGAGATAGCGATGCGCCGGCTCGGCCTCGCCGAGATAGCAGTGCGCGACAGCGCCGTATCCCCACGCCCACGCCAGCGACGGATTGGCGGCAAGGGCCCGGCGATGCAGCACCAGGCCCTGGTCCGGTTGGTGGCGAAGATAGGCCCGGCAGTGACCGGCGGCCGTCAGCGCCAGCGCGTCGTCCGGATCCAGCAGCACCGCCCGCTCCGCCCATTGCGCCGCTTCCTCCTGCTCGGCCGCGCATTGTTCGGGCGACATGCGGTGCTGGTCGATCTGGAAGTTCGCCCACAGCGCGCCCCAGGCATAGGCGGTCGCGTTCTCGGGATCGGTGGCAATGGCCTGGCGCAGCAGCTCGCCGGCCTGCCTGTGCGTCTCGGGCTGCAGGCGATACAGCAGGGGGATCGCACGCATCAGATAATCGTAGCTGCTGGCGGTCGCCGCCCGGGTGGCACGGCGGTGCTCGATCAGGAGGATCGCCGGATCGATCGCGGCCACCACGTTCTCCGCCACCTCCTCCAGCAGGTGCTGCTCGGGTTGCTCGCCTGCCGCATCGACGCGCTGCGACCAGTTGATCTCGCCGCTGCCCGCAACATCGATCAGCCGCAGCGTCAGCGACAGAC
This sequence comes from Vineibacter sp., assembly GCA_035279205.1. Lineage (GTDB taxonomy): Bacteria > Pseudomonadota > Alphaproteobacteria > Reyranellales > Reyranellaceae > Vineibacter. The sequence goes on along the minus strand of DATEIF010000645.1, from coordinate 753 downwards.
GCCCGTCGCTGCCGCGCCTGATGAGGCCATCCAGCAGGTAGTCGAGGTCGCCGACGGGTTTGTGCCCGCGGCGCCACGCGTCGATGAGCGGCACGATCGCGAACGACGAGAGGACGGTCAGCCACCGGAAGCGCGCCAGCGAGCTTGCGAGGATCTCGGCGACAGCCTCGGCGAGGTAGGCCGGCACGCCATCGCCGATGATCTGTGGCGGCACCACGGCGACACGCGCGCCGGGCCTGCGATGCGGCTCGCCGGTCTGCGCCGGCGGCGCAGGCTGGGCGTCGGCGCGGTCACGCACTGTTGCAATCAATCGGCGGGTTTCGGCCGAGGGGCTGATATCGAGTTGGCGTCGCAGTGCGTCTTCGCACTCCTTGAAGGCCCGCAGGGCCAGTGATGGTTCGCCAGCGTCGAGATGAGCGCTGATCAAGGCGCGCCACGCCCTTTCATGGGACATGTCGATCTGGAGCAGCCGGCGCGCCAGGGTCGCGTCGGTTGCGGCCTCCTTGAGGCGCGTGGCGATGGCCGCCTCCACGCATCGGGAATGCCGCGCACGTTCGGTTGCCAGGTAGTTGTCCCACTCCGGATCGAGCCCCTCGAGTCCGGGCAGGAGTGGGCCGCGGGCGAGCAGTTCCAGCACGGTGTCGTCCCCGACCGATGCGGCCGCACCGACTGCCGTCGCATCGACCCAGACGTGCCGCAGGCTCAGTGACTCGCGATCGGCCTGAAGCACCGGCAAGGGCCACGACGCGAATA
>DATEIF010000644.1:0-3106 GCA_035279205.1 Vineibacter sp. | reverse complement strand
GAAATCGCAGCTGCCTGTCCCTCGCAGGCCGGACACGTGCCATGTGTCGACAATGGTGGCATTGGCCGGAGAAAAATAGCACCCGATCATGGTCGGGTTGCTGTGACCGACGTCCGCGGTGATTGCGCACAGGCCCATCAGCCGGGTGGCATAGTGGATGCCGCTGCCGAACGGCCAGCGTCCGGTGACACGGTATCCAGCTTGCACGGGTACGGCGCTGCCGATGGCGCCGGTCGCGCTGGCGATGAACGCGCGTGGATCGGCGAACCATCCTCGAGCTACATCCTGGGGCAGGTAACCAGCGACCCGGCTCATCCCCGCACCGTTGCCGACAATCCACCCGATGGACCCATCGAGCGCCGAGGCGGCCTCGACCACTTCCATGAAATCGAGCGGCGAGAGCTCGGGCCCGCCCAGCGCCTTTGGCACCCACAGGCGGAAAAGGCCGCTATCGGCCAGGGCGTCGAAAACCGGCTGCGGCAGGCGTCGCTCGCTATCAAACGCCGCCCGATGCCGCTCGACGAGAGGGGCAAGGCATCCGATCTTGTCGCAAAGCGCTGCCACGCGTTGTGGATTGCGAGGGACCATCGGATCCGCTCCCCTGCCGGTGCCGTACCCCTGGAGAAGCGGCACTTTCCGGCAGGTGCGTGCCGGAGGCAAAATCGAAGATTTCAGCTGCAGATGAAGTGGTTTCATCTACACTCGTGACGTGAAGCAGTTGCCGCCACTGACCGAACTGCGCGCCTTCGAGGCCGCGGCGCGGCACTTGAGCTTCAAGGCTGCGGCTGCCGAATTGGGGGTCACGCCGACGGCCATCAGCCACCAGATACGGTTGCTTGAGCAGCATTGCGGGCAGCCTCTTTTCCGCCGCCGACCGCGTCCGCTCACACTGACGTGGGCGGGCGAGCAGTTGTTCCCCGTCATCCGCGATGGGTTCGACAGTTTTGCCGACGCGCTCGCCGCGGTGCGGGCGGGTTCGGCAAGCGGTCGTTTGCGCGTCACGGCGACCAACGCCTTCTCTGCTCGATTGCTCGTTCCTCAGCTGCCGCTGTGGCGGAAGTTGCATCCCCGCCTGCGGCTCGACATCATCGGCACGGATGCCGTCCTGAACCTGAAGTCGGGGGAAGCCGACGTTGCCGTCCGCTACGCTCGTCAGGCGCCCGTGGACGCTGTCTGGACCGAGCTCGTGCGCGATACGTTCCACGTCGTGGCCAGCCGGTCACTTGTCGGCCGGCCATCGCGCATGATGACTCCTTTTGAGATCGCCAAGTTCCCATTGATCGACTGCGAGTGGCCGCCAACGGATGCCGGGGCGCCCACATGGCAGCGCTGGGAGGCGGCGGCCCGCGAAAGACACGGCGCGATGCCATCACTGGCGAATTCCGTGAGCCTGAGTTTTCGCGAGGAACTTCACGCCATCGAGGCCGTGATTTCAGGACAGGGTATCTGCATTTGCAGCGATATCCTGATCCATCGCGAGTTGGCCAACGGCACGGTGCTGCGCGTGTCCGATATCTGCTTGCCCGGATACAGCTTCTACGTCGTCAATCGACCCGACCACCCCAAGAAGGCATCGATCAAGGCCTTCACGAACTGGATACACGCGACGCTCCTCAGCGAGGAATCAAGGCTGGTGGACACGGCACGCAGAGCCAGATCCCCGCGACACTGATGCGCCAGGGCTGCATCAAATGGTCCACGTGGTTCGAGGCCTGGGTATCGCTATGCCACGCCTCATCGTGCGGCCGAATCAGCTTGAAGCGCCCGCCGGATTGCCGCTGTCAGTGGCGCATCGGCTTCGTGCGGCAAAACCTGAGGGTCGAGGGTCAGCACACCGCGCGCGGCGTGACGCTCGGAGAGATGAACAGGCGGATCGCCCGCTTGCAAACGCGCGCTGAGGTCCAGCGCATCCATGCCGACGACACTGGGATCAACCAGAAGCTCCAGGACAGGCACGCGGCCAGTCGTGTGCGCCGGCACGAACGTGACGCCGACGCCGCGCAATGTCCCGATCACAGTGGCGATGGCCTCGAGCCGCGTCGTGAGTGCCGCATTGACACGGTCGGCATCGGTGTCAACGAAGCGTTCCAACGCTGTCAGCAAGCCGACGATTTCCTCCTTGCCCGCCTTGAAGCCGCGGCCGATGCCGTGATGGGGCACACCGCGCAGGTTGGCACCGTCGACCAGCCGCGGCGGTGTCCAGGTTTGCGGCGATACGTCCATGTCAAGCTGCTGCAGCAGCGCCGAGGCCACCAGATCGCGGCGGCCGGCGAGGATGCCCGACGCCTGCGGGCCGCCCAGCGCCTTGCCGCCGGAGAACACCACCAGGTCGGCGCCCACGGCGATGAACCGGCGCAGATTTTCCTTGGGCGGCAGCTGCGCGGCGGCATCGACGATCACCGGCACGCCGCGTGGCCGGCAGGTCGCGACGACCGTCGGCAGGTCGACGATCGTCGTCGGATTGGCGGAGAAGCCGAACGCGGCCACCGAGGGTGACAACGCAGCCTCGATCTCCCACGCTTCGAGGCCGCGCACGCCGGCACCGGTGCCGCGATCGTTGTGGCCGATATCGACGATCGTGGCACCCGCGGCGCGGAGGGCGTGGTCGTAGGCGTTGCGGTGCGTTCGCGCCATGACGATCTCGTTCGGCATATCGCGCGTGTCGGGCAGCCGCGCCATGCGGGCGATATCATGGCCGGCGAGGCACGCGGCGGCCGCCAAGGTCAATGCGGCTGAGGCCCCGGATGTGACGAGTCCGGCCTCCGCGCCGGTTGTCCGGGCGATGATGCGGCTCGCCGCCGATTGCAGCTCGCCGATGTCGACGGCACTCTGCGCCGCCTCGCGCATGGCATCGAGCACCTCGGACGCCATCGGGCTCCCGCCAAGCCGCGTCAAGGTGCCGGCGGCGTTGATGCGACGCTTGACGCCGAGCTTTGCGTAGATGTCCGTCATCCGGCCTCGCGCAGGTGGCAGGCAACGAGCCTCCCGTCGGCCATCTTCTTCAAAACAGGCTCCTCGCGGCGGCAGCGGTCGATCGCGTAGGGGCAGCGCGGATGGAAGTGGCATCCGGAGGGGGGGGTCATCGGGCTGGGCACCTCGCCTTCGA
>DATEIF010000643.1:0-3000 GCA_035279205.1 Vineibacter sp. | reverse complement strand
CTCACGATGCCCCAGGTCGGCTTGTGGCCGTAGACGCCGCAATAGTGTGCCGGATTGCGGATCGAGGCGCCGATATCGCTGCCCGCTTCGATGCCGGTCAGGCCGGCGGCCAGCGCAACGGCCGAGCCGCCCGACGAGCCGCCGGGCGACCGGGTGATATCCCACGGATTGTTGGTGGTGCCGTAGACGGCATTATAGCTTTGCCAGTCGGCCAGCATCAGCGGCACGTTGGTCTTGCCGAAGAGCGTAACGCCGGCCGCCTTCAGCCGCGTCACCGACAGGGCATCCCGGGTGGCGATGTTGGCGCGCAGCGCCGGATCGCCCCAGGTCGTCGGCATGCCGGCGACGTCGTAGCTCTCCTTGATCGTCATGGGCACGCCGTGCAGCGGTCCCCAGACGTCGCCCTTGGCCAGGGCCTTGTCGGCCTCCTTGGCGCGCTTGCGCGCACCCGCCACGTCGAGCGCGATGACGGCGTTGAGCCGCGGGTTATGCCGTTCGATGCGCTTCAGATAGAGGTCGAGCAACTCGAGGCAGCCGATCTTTTTCGACCGCACGGCGGCGGCAAGCTGCTGGGCGGTGCGAAACGGCAAAGCTGTCATGATGCGGTGTTCTCCTCCGAAGGCGCCAACCATAGCGGGGGAAAGATGCGGCTGTCGAACGCAAGCGCGGGTTAAAGGGTTTACCTTTCCCCGCGTGCGGGGGAAGGTAAACCCACGCAGGAGGCCGATATGCCTGTACGCAAAGCCGACCTTCTCACGATCGTTGCCGCGCTCGCTGCAACGGTAGTCTCGGTGCCGCCGCCGGTGCGCGCCGAGGAGGCGCCGCGCTATGTCGTCGAGCCGTTCTGGCCCAAGCCGCTGCCGGCCAACTGGATTCTGGGCCAGGTCTCCGGCATCGCGGTGGACGGCAGGGACCACGTCTGGGTGCTGCATCGGCCGGCAACCCTGGTCGATGACGAGAAGGGCGCGATGCAGACGCCGCCCGCCACCAAGTGCTGTGCACCGGCGCCGGCCGTCCTGGAGTTCGATAGCGAGGGGACACTGCTGCGCTCCTGGGGTGGGCCGGGGCAGGGCTATGAGTGGCCCAAGAGCGAGCACGGCATTTTCGTCGACAAGGACGGCAACGTCTGGATCGCCGGCAATGCGGCGGGCGACAGCCAGATCCTGAAATTCACCGGCGACGGGAAATTCCTGCAGCAGATCGGCAAGGCGGGATCGACCGGCGGTTCGAACAGCACGACCCAGCTCGGCCAGCCGGCGCACATGGTGATCGATGAACCGGCCGGCGAGCTCTACGTCGCCGACGGCTATCTCAACCGTCGCATCATCGTGTTCGACACCAGGACCGGGGCCTACAAGCGCCACTGGGGCGCCTATGGCAAGGAGCCCAGCGACGCCAAGGCGCCAGCCTACGATCCCAAGGCATCGCCGTCGGCGCAGTTCGCCAATCCGGTGCATTGCGTGCGGTTGAGCCATGATGGGCTGGTCTATGTGTGCGACCGCGCCAACGATCGCATCCAGGTCTTCCACAAGGATGGCAGCTACGTCCGGGAATTCCGGGTCGAGCCGCAGACGCTGCAGAACGGTTCGGTGTGGGATCTCGTGCTGTCCGCCGATCCGGCGGAGAAGTTCATGTTCGTCGCCGATGGTGCCAACAACCAGATCGTGACGCTCTCGCGCGAGAGCGGCGAGACGCTGGCGACGTGGGGCCGCGCCGGCCGCATGGCAGGCCAGTTCAAGTGGGTCCACAACATCGCCATCGACAGCAAGGGCAATCTCTACACCGCCGAGGTCGGCTTCGGCCGCCGGGCCCAGAAATTCAGGCGGGTTGAGTAATCGAAGCGTGACGTTGCAGGCCACGCCCTGTTCCTCAGGCGCCGGATGCGATTCGGCACCGGGCGAGGAGGGATGCAACTATTGCGAATATGCTGTAAGCGTGTACTCTTTATGAGAGCAAAGCGATAAACAACCATGAATTCATGCAGGGATGGGATATGGCTGTCTATACGACGTACGGTCCCGTACGCGGCTGCAGTGGTGTCAAGCACCGCACGCGCGAAGCCGCCGAGCAGGCGGTCAAACGCGACCAGGGAAACTGCATCAGACAGGGCACCCGCAGCGATCGTCGTGTCGTCGTGGTGATCGACGGCTTGTTGTACGAAGACGAGGCGGGCAGGGAACCCATACTCTCACCGCTGGATGGGCAGAAGCCCGTGCGGTGGCGGCCGCTGCCGGTCGGGGCGCGCGGCATGCCCGTCCGACCGCGATCGGGTCTGTAGGTCGGCATGAGATGGCGCGTGCGATACAGCAGCGCGATGAGGTCAGATATTCACTGAAGGTTGCCTGCGCCCGCTGCTGATGGATCGAGCCACAGGTCTGTGCGCGGGCACCGGCGACTCTCCTGTTACTTTCGGTTTGCGGGAAACGAAAGTCGGCCGGACGCACACGTTTTTCAGGCATTGCAGCGGGCAGGGCAGCGTCATATCTGTAACAAATTCGTCATAGAATGATGCGCGCACATATCCTTGCGCAAGGTCCGTGGTCGAGACGATGAGTGGTTTTCACCTGATGGTCGAGTTTGTCGGTGCCGTGGCGCTGCTCCTGTGGGGCGTGCGCATGGTGCGCACCGGCATGACCCGTGCGTTCGGTGCCGTGCTTCGGCGGGCGCTCAGCGCTTGCTCGCGCAATCGCTTCACCGCCTTCGGTGCCGGCGTGTTCGTCACCGGCCTGCTGCAGAGCAGCACCGCGACGGCCCTGCTGCTGTCGTCCTTTGCCGGCCGCGGGCTGGTCGCGCTGCCGGTGGCACTGGCGGTGATGCTGGGCGCCAATGTCGGCACGGCGGTGACGGCTCAGGCGTTCTCGTTCGACGTCTACTGGCTGGCGGCCGCGGCACTGGCGCTGGGCGTGTTCACCTTCATGGCCAGCGGCGCCGACCGCATGCGGCATGTCGGGCGCATCGCCATCGGCCTGGGGCTGATGCTGCTGTCGCTGCAGCTGCTGG
>DATEIF010000642.1:0-4325 GCA_035279205.1 Vineibacter sp. | reverse complement strand
GCCGCTTGTCGCCAGGCCGGCCAGCAGCCCCAGCGCCAGCAACAGCGATCTCATCACCTCACCCCAACGCATCCAGTTCCCCAGGCCAAGTGACCGACGCCCCAGAGTAGCACCGAATCCGCCAGGCACGGTCACCTTCCGCCGTGGGATCCGGCGCGGAACCGGCGCTTCGTATCGCCCCCTTCAAGTAAAATGGCACCCCAGTACAAATACAGCCCGAGACGTCGCACTCACAAAGGGGCAAATCCGGTGTCATCCCTCCGGCGCTCGGGACGACGATACGACTACTCCGCCGTCGTTGCGCTCAGGCCCAGCAGGGCGCGGCGGCGCAGCCACTGGCTGGGCCGGTAGCGGTCATCGCCGGTGATCGCCTGCAGGCGCTCCAGGATGGCGTGGGTCTCCTTCACGCCCATCATATCGGCCATCGCCAGCGGACCCTGCGGGTAGTTCAGGCCCAGCGTCATGGCGGTGTCGACATCCTCGGGCGTGGCGATGCCGATCTGCGCCATCTCGCAGCCGAGATTGGCGATCATGGTACGCATGCGCTGCAGCACGAAGCCCGGACAATCCTTGATGGCGGTGACCTTGGCGCCGGCTTTGACCAGGGCCGCGGCAACGGCATCGCGCGCGGCCAAATCGCCGCCGGGTGCCATCATGATGGTGGCCCGCTTCTCGATCGCACCGGTCGGATCGATCGCCACCGTGCGCTTGGGGTCGAGGCCGGCCGCGACGCACGCCGTCGTGCAATCATCGCCCAGCGGGGTGACAATGATCGGGCTCTGGCCGTCATCATGCGCGACCACGGTGGTCCCGGCGGCCATCAGCAGCGCCGTCACCTTGTCGCTGGCCTGGTCGGCCGCCACCACTTTCGGGGCCGACGCCGCGCTCACCGACAGGTCGGGGCCTGGATCGATCTTGCCGCCCTTGGCATCGTAGGCATACCAGCCGCCGCCGGTCTTGCGGCCAAGCTTGCCGGCGTGGAACAGGCTCTCGTGGTACGGGCTGGGTGTCAGCCGCCGATCGTGAAAGAAGCCCTCGTAGATAATGCGCCGCGCCGGGAAGTTCACATCGATGCCGGTGAGGTCCATCAGCTCGAACGGTCCCATGCGGAAGCCACCGGCGTCGCGCATGACCGCATCGACCTGCGATGGCGTGGCCCGGCCCTCGGTATAGATCCGCAGGCCCTCGGTGCCGATCGCGGTACCACCGAGATTGACGAGGAACCCGGGCGTGTCCCCCACCACGACGGGCACGCGGGTCTGGCGCTTGCCCAGCGCCACCATCGCGTCGACCACCCAGGGCGCCGTCTCGGCCGCGCGGATCACCTCCACCAGCTTCATCAGCGGCACGGGATTGAAATAATGCAGGCCGCAGATGCGGTCGCGCCGTTTCAGGGACCGCGCGATCGAAGCGATGCGGATCGAGGACGTGTTCGAGGCGATCACCGTGGTCTCGCCGACCACGGCCTCCAGCTCGGCAAACAGCTTCTGCTTGACCTCCAGGCTCTCGAATACGGCCTCGATGACGACGTGGCAGCCGGCCAGCGCGGCGAGCGTGTCGGCGACCTCGAGATTGCGCTCGGCCGCAGCGCAGGCCTCCGCCGTCAGGCGCCCCTTGTCGACCAGGCCCTTCATGGTCGCGACGATGGCGCCCTTCCCCGTGGCGGCGCCATCGGGAGCCGCGTCGTACATGATCGTCCGGATTCCGCCCTGTGCCGAGACCTGCGCGATACCGCGCCCCATGGCGCCCGTGCCGACCACACCGACGACGAGATCGGATCGCGAAATATCGAGGCTCATGCATGACTCCCGAACGAATGTCCGCCCGCGCGGGCGTGCGCCCGCTGCCATGGCACGCGGCCGGCACCGGGTCAACGCTGGACCGTGGCAACGCTGATGGCCCTCGCGTTCACCATCCTGAGGCACACAGACGTGCCTTTGCAGGGAGCGAGCCGCTCATAGGCGCTAACTTTGGCGATGTTCTCGCCACCAACCTCATCCTGAGGAGGCCGCGCAGCGGCCGTCTCGAAGGATGGGCTACAGGTCTTGGAAAACGCGTATTCGCAGCGCCTGCGTCGTTGCCACCCTTCGAGACGAGGCCCTGCGGGCCGCTCCTCAGGGTGAGGTTCAGCGTAAGTTAGCGCCTATGAGTGGCGCGCTCCCGGCTCTATGGCGTGCAGCCGCTGGTGTCGTCGGCGGTGGCCGGGCGGGGTGACGGCGATGACATGCCTTCGGCATAGCGGGCGGGCGGCACCTTCAGTGTCCACGATACCAGGCCCTTGAGCACGCCGCCGAGCGCCTCGTCGAAGGCTTGCACGACCGCCGGGATCTGATCGGCGCTGGCACGCACGCAGCGTTCGAAGCCGCGGCTGGCGATGATCTGACGATCCGACTGGCGCACCAGGCGCGCGACGATGCGCACATGCGCAATCGGCGGCTTGTCGCGGAAGTACTCGGCCTGGAACTCGCGCAGCTCGCTCTGCAGCACGAAGGCGGGCCGCACCGCCAGCGCGTCGCGACCGACGCCGACGATGCGGCGCGAGTTCTCCAGCGACTCGACCATCAGGGTCTGCACCATCAGCGGCGCACGATCGGTCCATGCCGACTTGGCATAATAGTCGGCCGAGGTCGGCGTCATCGCCAGTGCAATGCGTGACGTGTTGAGGTAGGCGGCCGCTGTCGGCGCTTCGACGACCATCTGCCAGGAGACCTGCGGCAGCGATGCGTCAAACGTGCTCTTCGGGGTCAGCGTGTAGAGGCTCGGCGGATCCTCGCCCGCCGACAGCACGGCGCACGCGGCCAGCAGCAGGCCCGCGGCGCCGACGGTGAAGGCGCCGCGCGCCCGTTCCGCCACGCTCATCGCGGCTGGTATCCCTGCTTGCTGCCGCCCAGCAGATAACCCGCCGGATCGCGGTCCAGCCGGCTGGAGATGGCGTTGAGGCTGGCCACGAGCGCGCGCAGTTCGCGAATAGCGACACTAAGTTCCGTCAATCCCCCCTCCGAAAACTGCCGAACGGCACCGCGGTTCTCGGCGACCGTGCGGTTGAGGCCGCCGGCGGCCGCATTGACGTTGGCCAGCGCGTCGCGCAGCAGCGCAACCGACTGCTTCAGCTCGCTGGGCGAGCGGCCGGCCAGCAGCTTGCGCGTCGCCTCGTCCTGCGGCCCCAGCTCGGCGAGCATCAGGTCGAGCCGGTCGCCCATGCCGCTGAACTTGTCCAATGTCTTGCGCAGATCCGCCAGCGTGTCGGGCAAGCCGTTGATCGTCTGGGTGAAGGCCGGCTCGGTCTTCGCCAGCATGCCGGAAATCTCGGCCAGGTTGACGACGATCTGGTTGAACGCCTTGATCGTATCGGGGTTCAACGCGTCGTTGATCCGGTCGGCGACCTGCCCTGCCTTGGCGATCAGCTCCTGCGCGCTGGTCGTCGTGGTCTGGAAGAAGGACGAGCCTTCGCGAATCTCAGGGTACGGCCCCTGGCCCAGTGCCTTCTTGGGCTTGATCTCGCCGTCCTCCTCCGGTCGCGCCACGATCTGGATGAACGCCGCGCCGGTCACCAGCGGCCGCTCCAGCACGGCCCGCGCCCGCTCGCGAATGTCGATCGTCGAGTCGAGGGCGATCACCACGGCGATCCGCTCGATGGGACGGGCCGTGCCGCCGCGACGCGGCGTTTCGGTCCGCGTCCGCAGCGATATCGAGTACACGCGTCCGACGCGAATGCCGCGATAGAAGACCGGCGAGTCGTTGGACAGCCCCTGGACCTCGCCGGAGAAGAAGATCTCGTAGGCGGCTTGCTCCTTCTCGCCGCCGGCCCGCAGCTTCCAGATCACGAAGCCGGTCATGGCCAGCACGAAAATCAGGACGGCGGCGCCGACCAGCACATAGGGGGACCGGTTTTCCATGCGTTCTCCTTGCCGGTTCCTAGCCGAATCCCGCCGCCCGGGCACGCGGTCCGTGAAAATACTCGCGTATCCAGGGATGCTCGTAGACCAACAGCTCTTCCATCGTACCGGCCACGATGCGCTTGTCGAGCAGCACCGCGATGCGGTCACAGATGGCGTGCAGGCTGTCGAGATCGTGCGTCACCATGACCACCGTCAGCCCCAGGGTGCGCTGCAGATCGCGCAGCAGCTGGTCGAAATTGGCGGCGCTGATCGGATCGAGGCCGGCGGTCGGCTCATCCAGAAACAGCAGCTCGGCATCGAGCGCCAGCGCCCGCGCGAGACCCGCGCGCTTCTTCATGCCACCCGACAACTCCGACGGTTTCTTGGCGCAGGCGCCCGGCGGCAGGCCGACCAGCGAGATCTTGAGCGCCGCAATGTCGTCCAGCG
>DATEIF010000641.1:0-2938 GCA_035279205.1 Vineibacter sp. | reverse complement strand
ACGGGCGCGCAAGCGCGGGCCGCTGTGGGATGCCGTGCCGGCGCTGTGCTTCAAGGCTTTCCTGCTGCGCGAGAAGGGCAGCCTGGGGAGCATCGCCGGTAGCTATTCCTCTCTCTATCTATGGCAGCACGATACGGCGTTCGCCGACTTCCTGGTCAGCGGCCGCTACAAGACCGTGACCGACAGTTTCGGCCGCGCCGACATCGAGACGGTGGTGGCATTGGACGCCCGCCGTGGCCGCGGCCACGAGGCCCGCTTCGCGACCACGCACACGCTGGATGTTCCGCTCGATGCCGATCTGACGGCCACCCTGGCGAACGCGATCGCGCGCAACCGGGAGAACGCCGACAACGCGGGAACCGTCGCGGCGGCCATCGGCTTGGACACGCGCCGCTGGACGCTCGTGCGCATCACGCTGTCGGACCATGAACCGGCCGCGACCGAGCCCGGCACGCACCACGAGATCCTGCATCTGGCACGGCCGCTGCTCGACACGCTGCCGGCGGCAGGTGCGCGATGAGCTACCGTTTCGAGGCCGGCCGCATCTATCGCATGCCGACGCATTTCGGGCCGGCGCCGGGGCCGCGGCAGGTGCCGGCCGGCATCGCCATCGATCCGACGCGCAGCCCGCGCCGCCTGTCGGTCGAGGCCCGTTTCCTGACCGATGCCGCCCTGCTGGAGCGGCACCTGCCGCAGGGGTTCTCGCTGGCGGGCGAGCCTGTCGTGACTGTCGAGTTCCACTACATGACCGGCATCGATTGGCTGGCCGGGCGCGGCTACACGATGATCCATGTCGGCTGGCCTGCCACCTTCACCGGCCAGCGCGACACGGCCACCGGCAAGTTCCTCGCCGTGATGTGGGAGAACCTCGCCGACCCGATCATCACGGGACGCGACGAGATCGGCCATCCCAAGCTCTACGCCGACATCGCCGAGCCGCGCCTGTGGGACGGCCGCCAGCACTGCACGGCCGGCTGGATGGGCTTTCGCTTTCTCGAGCTTGAGGTCTCACAGCTGCACGATGCGCCGCCGGCGGCGCCCGCGGCATCGGACGGCACGCTGATGCTGCAGTATGTCCCGCGCACCGGGGTCTGGGGCGAGGCGGATTTGTGCCAGGTGACGCTGACGCCCAGCGGCGATCCCGACAACACGGTCGAGCACCGCCAGACCGGCGCGGCCGCGGTGCGCTTCCACCGCGCCGACTGGGCCGATCTGCCCACGATGGTCCATGTCGTGAATGCGCTCGCCGCGTTGCCGGTGATCGAGCCGCGCGGCGGCACCGTCACGCGCTCGCGCGGTGGCAAATCCGCGCGCGATCAGCGCGTGCTGTCGTGATTGAAAGGAGATCTGTTGCCATGACGGACACGGGTGCTGCGGTGCGGGGCCATACCTTCGTGCTGGTACATGGCGCCTGGCACGGCGGATGGTGCTGGCGTCGCGTGGCCGATCGCCTGCGGGCGGCAGGCCACCGTGTGTTCACGCCGACATTGACCGGCCTGGGCGAGCGCCGCCACCTGATGTCCAGCACCATCACGCTCGATACGTTCACCGAGGACGTGCTGAACGTGATCGCGATGGAGGATCTCGCCGACGTGGTGCTGGTCGGCCATTCGTTCGGCGGCTCACCCATCAGCGGCGTCGCCGACCGGGTGCCCGAGCGCATCCGGCACCTCATTTATCTCGACTCCCTCATCACCCAGCCTGGCCGGACGGCATTCGACTCGCTGCCGCCCGACGGTGTCGCTGCCCGCCGCAAGCTGGCGCAGGAGTCCAGCGGCGGCCTGAGCCTGCCGCCGCCGGCGCCGGATGTCTTCGGCATCCGCGATGCGGCGGACATCGCCTGGGTGGGGCGTCACCTGACACCGCATCCGCTGGGCGCCTACACAAGTCCGCTGACTATCGCCGGCCCGATCGGTAACGGCTTGCCGTGCATCTATATCGGCTGCATCGATCCGGTCTATGCCGCGCTCGACGGCTCGCGGCAGTGGGCGAGGCAGCAGAAAGGCTTCCGCTATATCGATATGGCGGCCAGCCACGACGCCATGGTCACCCATCCCGAGGACCTGACCAGGCTGCTGTGCGCATTGGCGGGAGAGACCGGTGCCCGCTGATCAACGCATGGCGATCATCGGCTGCGGCGCCATGGGATGCGACGTCGCGGCGATCTTCCTGGTGCGCGGCTGGACGGTCGAGGCGACGACGCGCGATCCAGCCACATGGGACAGGCGCCGCGACCGGGTTCGGCAATCGCTGGCCCAGCTCGGCGTCGCGCCGGCACACGACGCGCGTTTTCTCCTGCGTCGCGACGCGCGTGATGTCGACTGGTCCGGTATCCGCTTCGGTCTCGAGTCCGTACCCGAGATCTTCAGCCTCAAGCGGGCCGTGTTCGCCGAACTCGATACCGTCGTGCCGGCGCACATCCCCCTGGCGACGAACACATCGGGGCTGCGCATCACCGAGATCGCGGCCGGCTGTCGCACGGCCGGACGCATGGCGGGACTGCATTTCTTCCTGCCGGCGCACATCGTGCCCGCGGTCGAGGTCGTGCGCGGCGAGACCACCGACCCGGCTGTCACCGACGCGTTGTTCGGCATCATGGCCGAGGTGGGTCGTGTTCCCATCCGTGTCGCGCGCGACGTGCCGGGGTTTCTCGCCAACCGCATCCAGCACGCGCTGATGCGCGAGGCCTTCGCCGTCATCGACGAGGGCCTGGGCACTCCGGAGGATGTCGATGCCGCCGTTCGCTTCAGCTTTGGCTTCCGCTACGTGGCGGCCGGTCCGATCCTGCAGAAGGAGCTGGCCGGGCTCGACACGCAGCTGGCGGCGGCGCGCGCCATCTATCCGTCCCTGCGCGACGGCAGCGAGCCCAGCCGCGTGCTGCAGGATCTGGTGGCGCATGGGCATTGCGGCACCAAGAGTGGCCGCGGTTTCTGGACAT
>DATEIF010000640.1:0-5384 GCA_035279205.1 Vineibacter sp. | reverse complement strand
TTCGGAGACGGTGCCCCCGGAGCGCGGGCCTCTGGCCCGCATCGCAGGCGAAAGCCTTGGCTTTCGCCTGCGTGTGCAGCGCCGAGAGATGAGCGGGCGGGACGCCCGCGCTCCCAGGTTAGCGCCCGCTGAAGCGCGCCTTGCGCTTCTCCAGGAAGTGCGCCACGCCTTCCTTGAAGTCGGCGGTGCTGAAGCTCTGTTCCATCTCGTGATTGGCGATCACGGTGGCTTCGGACAGCGTCTGGAACGAGGCCTCCCAGATCTGGCGCTTCATGATCGCGACCGAGCGCGGCGAGACATCCTCGACGATGGTCTTCAGGTAGGCGCGCGTCTGGGCGATCAGGTCCTGATCGGGGAACAGCCGCTGCACCAGGCCCAGCTGCAGCGCTTCGGGCGCGCGCACCTTGCGCGCCGAGTAGAGCAGGTCGGCAGCGTGCGGCAGGCCGACCAGCTTGGGCAGCAGCCAGGAGAGCCCATGCTCGGCGATCAGGCCGCGCTGTGCGAAGGAGGTGGTGAACATCGCGCTCTCGCCGGCAAAGCGCATGTCGCAGTAGAGCGCGATCACGAAGCCCAGCCCGGCGCACGGTCCGTTGATCGCCGCCACGATCGGCTTGGGGATCGCCGGGAAGTACGAATGGGTCATGCGGAAGTCGGCACGCGCATTCACCGACGCCGTCGGATCGACAGCCGGCCGCGGCACGGCGCCGCTCACCGCGGCACCACCGCCGGAGCTGGCCGCCGTCAGCACCTCCATGTCGGCGCCGGCGCAGAAGCCGCGACCGGCGCCGGTCAGGATGATGGCGCGCACGGCCCCGTCGGCGGCCGCCCGCAGCATGGCGTCCTTGACCTCACCCTGCATCTGGCGCGTCCACGCATTGAGCTTGTCGGGCCGGTTGAGGGTGACGGTGGCGATGCCGTCGGCGACGTCGTACAGCACGGTCTGATAGGACATAAGTTCCTCCCGGCGCGGTATGGGCGGCTTGCGCGAATAAACGTTGATTTATGGCGGCCGGCATTGTGATCTGCAAGGCGATGCCCACAATGGCGCCCTCACATGGCGCGTCGCCGGAACAGGGAGGCAACGATGGCCAAGCGCGAAGTCGAAACCCCGCAGGACATGGCGAAGCTGGTCGGCCAGGAGATCGGTGTCAGCGACTGGGTCGAGATCACGCAGGAGCGCATCAACCTGTTTGCCGACGCCACCGGCGATCACCAGTGGATCCATGTCGATGTCGAGAAGGCGAAGAAGGAGATGCCCGACGGCAAGACCATCGCGCATGGCTATCTTACCCTGTCGCTGATCCCGCTCTTCTCGCACGACATCCTGAAGATCAAGAAAGTGTCGCGCGGCATCAATTACGGCTGCAACAAGGTGCGCTTCACCAGCACGGTGCCGGTGGGCAGCCGGCTGCGCGCGCGCCAGAAGCTGCTGGCGGCCGATCCGATGCCCGGCAACGGCATGCGCATGACCTATGAGTGGACCATCGAGCGCGACGGCGGCGACAAGCCGGCGTGCATCGCCGAGACCATGGGGATTGCCTACGCCTGAACATGACCGCTGCTTGTCATCCTGAGCGAAGCGAAGGATCTTTTAGACCATCGATTCGCACGGGCGCACCGATGGCGCACATGCGCCAGCTTTCGTGGTCTGTGCGGTCCGACAGCTCAAGAGATCCTTCGCTTCGCTCAGGATGACAAGGCGGCCGGCAAGAAAAGATACAGGGTGACGTGCTCAAACGTGAAGAACTGACGCCCGAACGCGTCGATCAGATCGCCAGCGAAGCAAAGGCGGCAGGCTTCGACTACTTCCTCTCGCGCACCGAGCGCGAGCGGCGGCTGGCCGAGGCGCTGGCGTGGTGGAACCGCGGCACCGACGCCTGGATTTTCGGCTACGGCTCGCTGATGTGGAATCCGGCCTTTCATTTCGTCGAGCGCCGGCCCGCCCGGCTGGAAGGCTATCGCCGCAGCTTCTGCTTCTGGACGCCGTTGGGACGCGGCACGCCGGAGAAGCCCGGACTGATGCTGGCCATTGAAAAGGGCGGCGTGTGCGACGGCATGGCCTACCGGGTGGCGGCGGCCGAGGTCGAAACCGAGTTCTCGATCCTGTTCAACCGCGAGATGCTGAGCGGCATCTACGACGCGGTGTGGGTCGGCGTCGTCGATGCCGCCGGCCAGCACCTGCGCGCCGTGACCTTCGTCATCAATCCCACCCACCCGCAATATTGTGGTCGCCTCGACATGGACCGAAAAGCCGACCACATCGCCCATGCCGAAGGAAGGCGCGGCACCTGCCGCGCCTATCTGTTCGAGACCGCCGACCAGCTGCGCGAGCTGGGCGTGCGCGATCCCTACATTGACAGCCTGGAGAGCGAAGTGCTGCGGCTGCGCGACGGCCGGCGATGACGGCGCTGCGCGCCCGCTGGGCGGCGATGTCCGGCAACCTGCAAGGCATCATCCTGGTGGCCATCTCGGGTGTGCTGTTCGCGGCGCTGAACGTCTGCACGTTCTTTCCGGCCAAGGAACTGAACTCCTACATGATGGCGTTCTGCCGCTATCTGTTCGGCGCGCTGTTCCTGCTGCCGATCTTCTGGCGCAAGGGCTTCGCCGCGCCCTTCCGCACCGAGCGTCTGGGCCTGCACGCGGTCCGCGGCGCGCTGCACACCAGCGGCATGCAGTTGTGGTTCGTGGCGCTGCCGCTGGTCACGTTGGCCGATCTCACCGCCCTGGGCTTCACCGGTCCGATTTTCATCACTTTGGGCGCCGCCCTGTTCCTGGGCGAGGACGTGCGGCTGCGGCGCTGGATGGCGGTGATCGTCGGCTTCATCGGCGCCATGCTGATCGTGCGTCCCGGCTTCACCGAGCTGGGCATCGGCGTTCTGGCGGCGCTGGCGTCGACACCGCTGTTCTCGGCCTCGAATCTGATGGCCAAGGCGCTGGCCCACACCGACGACGCCGACACCATCGTGATCTGGCAGAACGTGTTCATCGTGCTGTTCGCGGCGCCGTTTGCCATCGTGTTCTGGCAGACGCCGAGCTGGGAGCATATCGGCTGGTTCCTGCTGGCCGGCCTGTTCGGCACGGTCGGGCACCTCGTCATGCAGTATGGGTATCAGGTGGCGGAGATCTCGGCCGTGCAACCGATCGGCTTTCTGTCGCTGATTTGGAATACTTTGTTCGGATTTATCCTTTTCTATCAGCAGCCCAGCACCTGGACGTTCATCGGCGCGGCGGTGATTTTCGCCAGCGCCATGTATATCTCGCATCGCGAAGCCGTCCGCCGGGCCCAGGTCCGGACGGCCGCCGTTGAGGCCAAACCGTGACCAGCCGCCCCCGGGAGGGGGCCCGGGACCCCCTTGCGACGGGTTTCCCGAACCCCCAAATCCCGCTATAGTGTTCCCAATGAGCCGGCCCAAACGCCGGCCGTTTCTTTTTTCGCACGGATCGAGAAATGGAAAAGGTTCCCATGACGCCCGCCGGGTTCAAGGCTCTGGAAGACGAGCTGAAGAACCTCAAAACGACCGAGCGGCCGAGCATCATTCGGCAGATCTCGGAGGCGCGCACCCATGGCGACCTGTCGGAAAACGCCGAGTATGCCGCCGCGCGCGAGCGCCAGAGCTTCGTCGAGGGCCGCATCAGCGAGCTCGAGGACGTGATTGCGCGCGCCGACGTCATCGACGTCGCCAAGCTCAAAGGCGGCAAGATGATCAAGTTCGGCGCCACGGTGAAACTCGCCGACGAGGATACCGACGAAGAGGTACGCTATCAGATCGTTGGCCCGTTCGAGGCCGACCTCGTCAAGCACCGCATCTCCGTCACCGCGCCGCTGGGCCGCGCCCTGATCGGCAAGACGGTGGGCGACATGGTCGAAGTGCAGACGCCCAGCGGCACCAAGAGCTACGAGATCATGCAGGTGCAATTCAAGTGATCCCTGGGAGCGCGGGCCTCTGGCCCGCTCATGTCAGGCGAAAGCGATCGCATTTCGCCTTGAGGCGGGCGAGACGCCCGCGCTCCCAGGTGATGACAACGTTCCATGAACGCCCGGCTTCGGCCGGGCGTTTTTCGTTGGGCGGCTGTGCGCGTCAGGGGACTCGTGCAAGACCCGCCGCCGGTGCTACCACCATCGTATCCACTGGGAGGAGACCGCATGGCCGGACAAGGACCGCTGGCGCGTTTCAAGGTGCTCGATCTGACGCGCGTGCGCGCCGGACCGACCTGCGTGCGCCAGCTCGCCGATTGGGGCGCCGACGTGATCAAGATCGAGATGCCGCCGTCGGCCGAAGAGGGCGAGGGCATGGGCGGGCCGCGCCTGGGGCCCGACTTCTGGAACCTGCATCGCAACAAGCGCAGCCTGACTCTGAACTTGAAGGATCCGGACGGCGTGGCGATCTTCAAGGCGCTGGTGGCCAACGCCGACGTGGTGGTCGAGAACTATCGTCCCGACGTCAAGCATCGGCTGGGCGTGGACTACGAGACGGTGCGCAAGATCAACAAGCGTATCGTCTACGCCAGCATCTCCGGCTTCGGCCAGGACGGCCCCTACGCCTTGTTGCCGGGTTTCGACCAGGTGGCGCAGGGCATGGGCGGCCTGATGTCGATTACCGGCCTGCCGGGCCAGGGGCCGGTGCGCGTCGGCATCCCGGTCGCCGATCTGACGTCCGGCCTCTTCGCTGCCCAGGGCATTCTGATCGCGCTCCTGGAGCGCGAGCAGTCGGGCGAGGGACAGTGGGTGCAGACCTCGCTGCTGCAGGCGCAGATCGCCATGCTCGATTTCCAGGCCGCCCGCTGGCTGGTGAACAAGGAAGTGCCGGGCCAGGCCGGCAACGACCACCCGACCAGCATTCCCACCGGCGTGTTCCCGACCAAGGATGGGCACATCAACATCGCGGCCTCGGGCCAGCGCATCTGGAAGCGGTTCTGCGAGGCGATGGACGCGCAGGCGCTGTTCGACAATCCGGCGTACAAGGCCGACGCCGACCGCTCGAAGAACCGCCAGCAGCTCAACGCCGACATCAGCGCCTACAGCCGCAAGTACAGCAGCGCCGAGCTGATCGAGCGCCTCAACAAGGCAAGTGTGCCCTGCGGTCCCATCTACACCATCGACCAGGTGTTCGCCGATCCGCAGGTCCAGCACCTCGGCGCGGCCGCGCCGTTGCACCATCCGCGCAAGGGTGACGTTGCCGTGGTGGACCAGGCGGTGCGGCTCAGCCGCACGCCCAGCGTCATCGACCGCGCGACGCCGGAGCTGGGCGAGCACACCGACGCGATCCTGCGCGGCCTCGGCTACGACGACGCCAGGATCACCGACCTGCGCAAACGCAACGTGGTGTGATTATTCCCTCCCCCAGCTTCGCTGGGGGAGGTGGCCGAAGGCCGGAGGGGGACCC
>DATEIF010000639.1:0-7419 GCA_035279205.1 Vineibacter sp. | reverse complement strand
GGCGTGGTCGTGGTGTCGATGTCGTGGCCATAGAGGCAGAGTCCGGCCTCCAGGCGCAACGAGTCGCGCGCGCCCAGGCCGATCGGCTTGACCTCGTCGTTGGACAGCAGCAGCCGCGCGACATGCACCGCCGAATCGGCCGGCGTCGCGATCTCGTAGCCGTCGCAGCCGGTGTAGCCCGAGCGCGTGACGTAGCATTCGGCGCCGTCGATCACGACGAAGCTGCCGGTCATGAACGTCATGGTGCGCACCTGCGGCGCGTGCGTGCCCAGCACGTCGGCCGCCTCCGGCCCCTGCAACGCCAGCAGGCCGCGCGCGAACATCGGCTCGATCTCGACGTCGTCCGACAGGTGCTGGCGGACATGCGCCAGGTCGGCGTCCTTGCAGGCGGCATTGAAGACCAGCAGCAGGTGATCGCCGGTGCTGGTCACCATGAAGTCGTCAAGGATGCCGCCCTGTCCGTTGGTGAGCTGCGTGTAGCGCATCTGGCCGGGCTTCAGGCCGGCGATGTCGCCTGGCACCAGCCGCTCGATGGCGGCCGCAGCGCTCTTGCCGGGCTTGGCCGTG
The DNA here is from genome assembly GCA_035279205.1 of Vineibacter sp. Classification (GTDB taxonomy): domain Bacteria; phylum Pseudomonadota; class Alphaproteobacteria; order Reyranellales; family Reyranellaceae; genus Vineibacter. Next base: position 6,852 of record DATEIF010000639.1, on the reverse strand, counting down.
AGCCGGACCTGCCCCATGTGCGAGACATCGAACAGGCCGGCGGCGCGGCGCGTGTGCAGGTGCTCGTTCAGGATCCCCATCGGGAACTGCACCGGCATCTCATAGCCGGCGAACGGCACGATCTTGCCGCCGAGCTCAACGTGCAGCGCATAGAGCGGCGTGCGTTTCAGGGAGTCGGACGCGGTCGTTTCGGCCACCAGCCACCTCGACACGATGGGACGCACCGGCGGTCATCCGCCGGCCACGCCCCCTCTGTCCGGTGACCTGAAAGATTGGTCGGCCGCGCGAACGCGCCCAACTTACCTCGTCGGTGGATCGCGCCGGCCCCGCCGGTCACGACCGCTTTCCAGAGTGCCATCCCCCCGCGGTCCGGTGGCCTGAGAGTTTCCGGGGCGGTTGCTCCTTCGGCGGCCCGCCGCTGGCGCGACGGGCACTCTCCCACGGGGATCATCTGACGGCGGCGACCATACCGGCGGCCCTTCGGCAGTGCAACGGCGCGCCGGTAGAGGGTCCCTGTTTTGTCGGGGACAACCGCAGCGGCATTAAAAATGACGGATCGCTCATTATGAGTATTTACTCATTAATTGAGGATATTACATTTATGAGCATATACTCATGGACAGAGGAGAAGGCGGATGCTCTGGACCAAGTTGATGACCCTGTTTCGTGCGACGGCGCATGACGCCGAGCAGGCTGTCATCGATGCCAACGCGTTGCGGATCCTGGATCAGGAGATCCGCGACGCCGCCGCCGGCGTGCGCGATGCCACACGCGAGCTGACCGCTCTGATGGCCCGCGAGATCCAGGACAAGCGTGCCCTGGACGCCGCCGAAAAGCGCATCGCCGAGCACGAAGGCTACGCCCGCAAATGCCTGGAGAAAGGCGACGAAACCCTGGCGCTGGAGATCGCGGCGGCGATCGCCGCGGCGGAACAGGATCGCGATCGCCACCGCGGCAGCCTGGACGCGTGCGGCCGACATATCGCTCGCCTGCGTCTCGATATCGGCAAGGCCGACACACGCATCGGCGAACTAAAACGCGAGATTGCCGCCGCGCGATCGCGGGCCTCGCTTCAGCGCGCCGAAGGCCTGGTGGCGCGCCACGCCGGCGGCGCGCAGTCGGCCTTGGCGGCAGCCGAAGAAACACTGGCCCGCATCCGCGAGCAGCAAACCGATCGCGCCGATCGGCTCGCCGCCGCGCAGCAGCTCGAGGCCGAGGCTGACGGCACGGCCCTGAAGGACAAACTGCGGGCTGCCGGAATCGCCGACCCTGCCACCGCGTCGGCGCAAGCCGTGTTGGCGCGCCTCAAGGCCGGGATGGCCGGCGGCGCGGCGCCGGCCAGCGCCTGATCCTTATCGTCACGCCAGCATACGTGGAGAGCACCATGCATAGCGACTCACCGGCCTGGACCCTGTACGCGTTCACGTCATTTGCTTGCGCCGCCGGGCTGATGCTGCTGGGCGTCATGCAACTGGACGTGCCACTGTGGACGCGGGCCTACTTTCTGATGGGCACATTCTTCCTCGTCGGGTCCAGCTTCACGCTGGCCAAGACGCTGCGCGATCGCCACGAGGCCCAGAAACTCGTGAACAAGATCGACGAGGCCAAGACCGAGCAGTTGCTGAAGCAGTGGGAACTGCGCACGCCCACAAGCTGAGCCGCCCGGTCCCGGATCGGATGTCGTCCCTCGGGCGTCCGATCCGTTCCATCGCCAGGACCGCGATCCGCGGACACCCTGCAAATTCGGGTGAACGGCCAAGCTGCAGTCGCAGAATGGTCGCAGCGAACCCATGCGCAATGTTGCGGCAATATCGTTCGATGTCCGACAAAAGCATCGGAATTTCCAGGGGTTGGCCAAAAATCGGGTCTTCCCTAAGCGGCCGCTCACCAGTAATAATCTTGCCATGGGTAAGGCGGATGACACCAAGAAGCGGGTCGAGCGCGCAGCCTTGACGCTCTTCATGGCGCGCGGAGTCGCGGAAACGACGACACGCGAGATCGCAATGGCCGCGTCGGTCGCAGAGGGTACCATCTATCGGTACTTTCCGAGCAAGGACGCGCTCGCTTTGGAGCTCTTCACACGCCATCACGTGGCGCTGGCGGAAGCGCTCATCGAAGCGATCCGACCGCACAAGAAACTGCGGCAGAAGGCGGAGGCGATCGTCCGCTGCTACTGCGACTGGGCCGACCGCGACTGGACGACCTTCGCCTACCATCTGCTGACGCAGCACCACTTCCTGGCGAGCCTGTCGGAAGATCTACCCAATCCGGTCGATGTGGTGCGCGACGTCATCGCGCAAGCCATCTCCGCCGGCGAGATCCCCAAGCGCGATATCGATGCGCTGACCGCCTCGGTGGTCGGTGTCGTCCTGCAGGCGGCGACCTTCAAGGTCTATGGCCGCATCACCGGTTCCCTCACCGACCATGCGCCGACATTCGTCGAGGCCGTTTGGGCGGTGCTGAACGCCAAGCCCGGCTGAACAACAACCGTCATCCCGAGCGCCCCTTCGACACGCTCAGAAGAGGGATCTCCCGCGGATGACGCACTCTGCGTCAGGCCGCAGGAGATCCCTCGCTGCGTTTTGGAGTTCGTCGTCTTTTACCTTCCCCCGCTTGCGGGGGAAGGTAAAGAAGGCTCGGGATGACGGGATCAGCTATCGCCGGCCGCGGCGGTTGTATTCAAGCTCTTCGGGTGTCGGCAGCAGGCCCACCGCAACCGTGAAGGCGCCGCCCTGCTGACCCTCGCGCAGCGGAACGTTCAGCGTCAGCTGCTCGGACGAACCCTGCCGGTTGCGATTGCCGGAGAACCGATAGTCAGCGGCAAAATTGCGTCCCTGCACGATGTTGCCGCCCGGATCCATCAGCCGCACGAAATAACCGACATTGGCGACGCGGTCCGTCAGCGCCGGGCCTTCGTTGACAGTGATCTCCAGCGAAAGCTCGACATAGACCTGCCCTTTGCGCGGATCGCAGGCGATATCGACCTTGCCGAGGTCGGCCTGGAACATCACGTCGGTGCGGTCGCGACCGCTGCCGGGCCGGAAGCGCGTCAACGTGGCGGCATCCTGCACGCGCATCGCCTGCGGGCAGGCCATGCGCAGATCGGACACCTCCTGGGTCGACGGGCCGCAGGCCGACAGGCCGGCGAGGAGGGTCCCCGACGCCAGCAGGGTAAGCAAACGCACTTTCATCGATCGTCCTTTCTGCGGCCGGGCCGGGCCCGTGATGAGCGGCAGCGTTTCTATACGGTCTTGTGCGTGCCGTCACACATCGGCGCCTTGCTGCTGTGCTTGCAGGCGCAGAACCAGACGTCGCCCGATGCCGCCGGTGTGAACTTCACCGGCGAGAACTCCGAACCCTTGTGACTGCCGTCACAGAAAGGTTGCTTGGCACTTTTGCCACAGGCACACCACCAATAGTCCTTACCGCCTTCGACGGTCAGCTTGATGGGAGCCTTGGCCGCGACAACAGGACTGGCCATGGTTGCTTCCTCGCGAATAGGCGGTCTGATAGGGTGTCTTACGCCGCCGGTGCGAACCGATTCTAGAGGATGGTCCGCAGCCGCGACAAGCGAACCTTCCGACTGACCATGCCAGCCGCCGCCACGCCGCCTCTGACCATCCTGCTCGCCAGCCCGCGGGGTTTTTGCGCCGGCGTCGACCGGGCGATCCAGATCGTGGAACGGGTCCTGCTGAAGTTCGGACCACCGGTCTACGTCCGCCATGAGATCGTGCACAACCGCTTCGTCGTCGAAAGCCTCGAGGCCAAGGGCGCGGTTTTCATCGAGGAGCTGGACCAAGTACCGGACGGACGGCCGGTCGTGTTCAGCGCCCATGGCGTGCCCAAGGCGGTGCCGGCCGAGGCCGCGCGGCGTCATCTGATCCATGTCGATGCCACCTGCCCGCTGGTGTCCAAGGTCCATCGCGAAACCGAGCACCATCACGAGGCCGGCCGTACCGTCATCCTGATCGGCCATGGCGGCCATCCGGAAGTCGTCGGCACCATGGGCCAGCTGCCTGCGGGGGCCGTGATCCTGGTCGAGACCATCGAACAGGCTGAGCGCCTGGAGGTGGCCGACGCCGACAATCTCGCTTTCGTCACGCAGACCACATTGTCGGTGGACGATACGGCGCAGATCGTCGCCGCCCTGCAGCGCCGCTTCCCCAAGCTGGCGGGCCCCCGGCGTGAGGATATCTGCTACGCCACCACCAACCGACAGGCCGCCGTCAAGGCGATCGCGACGGATTGCGATGGCCTGATCGTGATCGGCGCGCCCAACTCGTCGAACTCGATGCGGCTGGTCGAGGTGGCACGATCCTATGGCTGTCCCAAGGCGATGCTGGTGCAGCGCGCGGCCGACATGGACTGGCGCTGGCTCGATGGTGTATGGCGGTTGGGTATCACGGCCGGCGCGTCGGCACCCGAGCTTCTGGTCGAGGAGCTGATTGCCGCCTGCCGTGCCCGCTATGCCGTGACCATCGAGGAAGTGCGCGTGACCGACGAAAACACGGTGTTCAGGCTGCCACGCGCCCTGGTGGCTTGATGGCCGTCTACACCGAGGTCGCCGACGATCAACTCGATGCGTTCCTGGCCGAATACGACATCGGCGAGCCGCAGTCGTGCAAGGGCATTGCCGAGGGCGTCGAGAACTCGAACTACCTGCTGGCCACCACGCGCGGCACGTACTTTCTGACGTTGTACGAAAAGCGCGTCGATCCGCGTGACCTGCCGTTCTTCCTTGGCCTGATGGACCACTTGGCGGCGCGCGGCATTCCCTGCCCCACGCCGGTGCATGGCCGCGACGGCCAGGCGCTGCGCACGCTGGCGGGCCGTCCGGCAGCGATCATCACCTTCCTGTCGGGCCTGTGGCCGCGCCGCATCATGATCGACCATTGCGCGCCGGTCGGCGACGCGATGGCACGCCTGCACCTGGCGGCGGCCGACTTCACGCTGAAGCGCCCCAATGCGTTGTCGGTGGCCGGATGGCGGCCGCTGCTGGACGCCACGCGCGAGCGCGCCCACGAGGTCGTCCCGGGACTGGCCGATGAGCTGGCCGCCGACCTTGCCATCCTGGAGCGCGACTGGCCGCGCGCGCTGCCGGCCGGCGTGATCCACGCCGATCTGTTCCAGGACAACGTGCTGTTCCTGCACGAGACGCTGAGCGGCGTCATCGACTTCTATTTCGCCTGCAACGATCTGCTGGCCTACGACGTGGCGGTCTGCCTGAACGCCTGGTGCTTCGAAGCCGACCGCAGCTTCAACGTCACCAAGGCGCGGGCGCTGGTCGGCGGCTACGAGCGCGTGCGGCCGCTGTCGGCGGCCGAGCGGGCAGCGCTGCCGCTGCTGGCGCGCGGGGCTGCGATGCGCTTCCTGCTGACGCGGCTCTATGACTGGCTGCACACACCGCCCGGCGCCATGGTGAAGCGCAAGGATCCGCTGGAGTACCTGGCCAGGCTGCGCTTCCACCGCGGCGTCAGCGGACCGGAAGACTACGGCCTATGACCGACGACGCATCCCGTCCCGTCGTCGAGATCTTCACCGACGGCGCCTGCAGCGGAAACCCCGGCCCGGGCGGCTGGGGCGCCCTGCTGCGCTTCAAGGGTGTCGAGCGCGAGCTGGCCGGCGGCGAAGCGGCCACCACCAACAACCGCATGGAGATGATGGCCGCGATCATGGCGCTGGAAGCGCTGAAGCGGCCCAGCGTCGTGCAGCTGTTCACCGACAGCGTCTACCTGCGGGACGGCATCACCAAGTGGGTGCACGGCTGGAAGCGCAACGGCTGGCGCACCGCCGACAAGAAGCCGGTGAAGAACGTCGACCTCTGGCAGCGCCTGATCGCGGCGCTGGGCACGCATCGCATCGAATGGCACTGGGTGAAGGGCCACGCCGGCCACCCCGAGAACGAGCGCGTCGATGCGCTGGCGCGCGCCGAAATCAAGAAGCTGCGCGAGAGCCGGCTGCAGGAAAAAACGCTGCCGCCGGCGGGGTGAGCACGTCCGGTTCAACTCGATGCGCGATGCGGGACTTCGGTGGTGACTGATGAAGGGTCGGACCGCGTCGCTCCAGCGACGCATCATGAGCGCCGCTGGAGCGGCGCGGTCCCAGCCGTCACCGGCACCACCTTGACTGGCCAGATCACCAAGGGCCGAAATAAAAAGGGCGGCCGCGGCCGCCCTTTCGTGATCCTGTCGGAACGCCGCTTACAGCGCCTTCAGGATGGCATCGCCGCTGGACACCTCGAAAGCGCCCGGCGCTTCGACGTTCAGCGTCTTGATGACGCCGTCCTGGACGATCATGGCGTAGCGCTGTGAGCGCTTGCCGAGGCCGAACTTCGAGCCATCCATCACCAGGCCCATCTTCTCGGTGAACTCGCCGTTGCCGTCGGCCAGCATCAGCACCTTGCCGTCGCTCTTCTGGTCCTTGCCCCAGGCATCCATCACGAAGGCATCGTTGACCGAGATGCAGGCGATGGTGTCGACGCCCTTGGCGGTGATCGCATCGAAGTTGGCAACGAAGCTGGGCACGTGCTTGGCCGAGCAGGTCGGCGTGAAGGCGCCCGGCACCGCGAACACCACCACCTTCTTGCCGGCCGCGAACAGCTCGTCCGTCGGCACCGGCTTGATGCCGTCGGCGCCCTTGTGCATCAGGGTCGCGCTGGGAACCTTGTCGCCTACCTTTGCCATAACTGCCTCCATGGCTGAAAACCGCGTGTGTACGCTGGGAGGAGATCAGCACGGATCGCCGCAAAACGAAAGGCGGGATCGTGTATCCCGCCTTGCGCCGTGACATGTGGTCGGGCTGTCACAACCCCTTGAGCACCGCCTCAGCCGCCGACACCTCGAAGGCGCCCGG
>DATEIF010000638.1:0-6871 GCA_035279205.1 Vineibacter sp. | reverse complement strand
AGCCGGTGATGAACTGGCCATCCTCGCTGTAGACCGTGCGCTCGAACAGTGCCTGGCCGATGCCTTGCACCACGCCGCCGTGGCTCTGGCCCTCGACCAGCAGCGGATTGATCACCGTGCCGAAGTCGTTGACCATGGTGTACTTCACCACCGCTACCGTGCCGGTGTCGGGATCGACCTCGACCTCCGCCACATGGGCGCCGTTGGGATAGGCCGAAGGCGCCGCCTCGTGCACATGGCTGACGTCGAGCGTGGTGGGCACGCCCTCAGGCAGGGTCATGCCGCCGCGCAGCTTGGCGGCGAGCTCCATGATGTCGATGCTGCGGTCGGTGCCCACGATGGTGAAGCGGCCGGCCTTGAACTCGATGTCGGCGGCCGATGCTTCCAGCGCCACGCCGGCGATCTGCTTGCCCTTGTCGATCACCTTGTCGGAGGCTTCGACGATCGCCGCGCCGCTGGCCATGATCGATTTCGAGCCGCCGGTGCCGCCGCCCGCGATCAGGAGATCGCTGTCGCCCTGGATCAGCTTGACGCGCTCGAACGGGATGCCGAGCTTCTCGTGCAGCACCTGGGCGAACGCCGACCAGTGGCCCTGGCCGTAGTCCAGGGTGCCGGTGATGATGGTGACGTCGCCGTTGGCCTCGAAGCGTATGCCGCCCATCTCCTTCATCGGCGGCGCCGTGACCTCGAGGTAGTTGCCGACGCCCAGCCCGCGCAGCTTGCCGCGCCGCGCGCTCTCTTCCTTGCGGGCGGCAAAGCCCGCGATGTCGGCCAGCTGCAGCGCCTCGTCCAGCAGCGCGGTGAACTCGCCGCTGTCGTAGGTGGTGCCCGACGCGGTCTTGTAGGGCATCTCCTCGGGACGGATGTGGTTGCGCCGGCGCAGCGCCAGATGGTCGAGACCCATCTCGCGTGCCGCCGTGTCGATCAGGCGCTCCATGAAATAGTTGGCCTCGGGCCGGCCGGCGCCGCGATAGGCGCCCACCGGCGAGGTGTGGGTGAACACCACCTTCGACGACACCTCGATCAGCGGCGTGCGATAGATGGCGGCGAGGTTGCGGGTGACGCCCATCGAGCCCATCAGTGGCCCGACATTGGCGAGGTAGGCACCGACATTGGCGTAGCCCGTCAACCGCACGGCGAGGAAGTTGCCGTCCTTGTCCAGCGCCAGCTCGCCGTCGAAATCGTGATCACGACCGTGCTGGTCGGACAGGAAGCTGCCGCTGCGCTCGTCGGTCCACTTCACCGGCCGGCCCAGCAGCTTGGCGGCGTGGAACAGTCCGGCGTATTCAGGGTAGGGCGATCCCTTCATGCCGAACGAGCCGCCGACATTGCCGGTCAGGATGCGCATCTGCGCCGGCTTGATCTTCAGCAGGTCGGCCATCTGGTGCTTCAGGCCGAAGGCGCCCTGGTTGCCGGCATGCAGCGTGTAGCGGTCGCTGGCCGCGTCGTACTGCGCGATCGCCGAACGCGGCTCCATGGCGCACACCACGATGCGGTTGCTGACCAGGCGCAGGCGCGCCACGTGCGCGGCCTGCGCGAAGGCCGCCGCGACCTTCTCGGCATCGCCGTAGTGGTAGTCGACGCAGATGTTGCCGGGCGCATCGTCGAACACCTGCGGCGCGCCCGCCTGGGCGCCGGCGCGCGCGTCGGTCACCGCCGGCAGCGGCTCGATATCGACTACGACCGCTTCGGCCGCGTCCTTGGCCTGCGCCACGGTCTCGGCTACCACGAAGGCCACCGGATCGCCCACGAAGCGCACCTTGTCGGTGGCCAATGAATGGCGCGTCGGCGTCCTCATCGGCGTGCCGTCGCGGTTGGGCACCGGGATCAGCGTTTTCAGCGGCCCGTAGCCCGCGGCATCGAGATCGGCCCCGGTCCATACGCCCAGCACGCCGGGCATGGTCCTGGCCTGCTCGGTATCGATGCTCTTGATGATGCCGTGCGCCACCTGGCTGCGCACCATCACGCACCAGGCCTGGCCCGGCAGGTTGAAATCGTCGGTATAGCGGCCCTGGCCACGCAGCAAAGTCGGGTCTTCCTGGCGCGGCACCGGCTGGCCGATGCCGAATTTCAGCGAATCAAGCGTGCTGACGTACGACGGCGCGTTCATGGATCCGTCCAAAAATGTGGGATTGTGCGATGCACGGGATGTGCCAAGGATATCGCGCCCGTCGGCCCGGCCCTAGTGATAACTGTCTGATGCAAGTTCGCTATGACATTTGTGGAGGCCGCGGTGAGCGCGATTGTCCAGCCCGGCCATGCCTGACAACGGAATCGTGAACATGGATGACAGTTCGACGACATTGCCCCGTCCGACATCCGTGACCGCCGTCGGATGGCTGATCATCGGGCTGACCGGGCTTGCCGCCGCCGGACTGGTGGTGAGCGCAGTCAGCCCCCATCTGCGGCAGGAGATCGTCAACAGCCCCATGGTTCGTGCCAGCCCGCTGCCGCTGGTGGCGCAAATCGGCCTGATGGTGGTCGACCAGGTCGTGCGACTGGCCTGCGGCGTCGGCGTTCTGAAGCGCGGCAACTGGGCCCGCTATCTCTATCCGGCATGGTCGATCGCCATGCTGCTGATTGCGCTGGCGAGCGGCACGTTCATGGTCATGATGCTGCCCGGCCTGGTGATCGTGGCGCTGCTGACGGTCTTTCTGTTCCGTGCCCCGGCGTCGGCGTGGTTCAAAGGGATCGCCGCACCGCTACCGGCACCGCAGACCAGCACACCGGCTGCCGCGCCGCCGTCCTGGCCGGCACCGACACCGTCACCCGTCTCCATGGCGCGCAAGGTGTTCGCGATCATCCTCTACGTCGTGGCCGGCTTTGCCGTGTATTTCCTCACACTGCTGGGCTTCGCGCCGGCACCGCCGGGCGAGAAGCTCGGGCTGATCGCCGCGCCGGCGGCGATTGCGCTGGTGCTGCTGGTGATTGCCGTCGTCATCAACCGTCACTGGCGCTGGCAGCGCACGACGGCGATCACCTTGCTGGCCGGTGCCGGCTTCACGCTCTTCATCGGCGTCATGCTGGTAGGTATGTCGTCGATCCCCGAGGTCCGCGACAGGATGGAAAGCGACCCGCGCGCGTTACTGGCGGACACCGACGTCGCCATCGGCGGCATCGTGCTGGCGAGCGTCCTGCTGGCGGCGGTGCTGCTGTTCTTGTCGGCACCGCCACGACGCGGCTGATTCCTCCCCACGCAGTGGGGAGGTGCCCCGAAGGGGCGGAGGGGAGCCGACGAGATCTCGGTAACGAAGCTGGGGGATGATTTCATCAAGCCGACTACAGGTGCCGGCCGATCAGCTCCTTCATGATCTCGTTGGAGCCGCCGTAGATGCGCGACACGCGCGAGTCGGCGTAGGCGCGGGCGATCGGGTACTCCCACATGTAGCCGTAGCCGCCGTGCAGCTGCAGGCAGCCGTCGACGACGCGCGACTGCAGGTCGGTCAGCCAGTACTTGCACATGGCGGCCCGCTCGACGCTCAGCTCGCCCGCCAGGTACGACGTGATGCAGTGGTCGAGGAAGACCCGCGCCACCGTCACATCCGTCTTGATCTCGGCCAGCCGGAAGCGGTTGGCCTGGAAGTCGGCGATCGGCCGGCCGAAGGCCTTGCGCTCGCGCGTGTAGGCCAGCGTCCAGTCGAGCGCCGACTCCATCACGGCGACGGATCCGACACCGATGATCAGGCGTTCGCGCGGCAACTCCTGCATCAGGTAGGCAAAGCCGCGGCCTTCCTCGCCCAGCCGGTTGGTCACCGGCACGCGCACCTGCTCAAAGAACAGTTCCGAGGTGTCCTGCGCCTTCATGCCGATCTTGTCGAGGTTGCGGCCGCGCGAGAAGCCGGCGCGGTCGGTCTCGACGATGATCAAGGTGACGCCCTTGGCGCCGGCCGAAGCGTCGGTCTTCGCCACCACGATCACGAAATCGCAGAGCTGGCCGTTGGTGATGAAGGTCTTCTGGCCCGAGATCACGTAGTGATCGCCGTCACGGATGGCGGTGGTGCGCACCGCCTGCAGGTCGCTGCCGGTGCCGGGCTCGGTCATGGCGATGGCGCCGACGGCATCGCCGCTGGCCATGCGCGGCAGCCAGTTCTGTTTCTGGTCCTCGCTGCCGTAGTTGAAGATGTAGCGGGCGACGATGTCGGAATGCACGCGAAAGCCCGGACCGGTATGGACGCCGCGCATCATCTCCTCGGTCAGCACGGCGCCCATCAGGAAGTCGCCGCCGCCACCGCCGTACTCGGCCGGGATATCCGACAGCAGGATGCCGGTCGCGCCGGCCTTGCGCCACAGGTCGCGGTCGACCACGCCGTCCTTCTCCCATTGCGCATGATAGGGCGCGATTTCCTTGTCGATGAACCGTCGCACGGTGGTGCGGAACTGCTCATGGTCTTCGCTGAAGTAGGCGCGTCGGGTCATGGTCGTTCCCATAAACTTATTGACTAGAAAATAAATAAATGAGAGTCTGCCTATCGTCAAGCCGAGGGTGGAACGGCATATGGACGCAATCACCGTGCAGGCCGACGGCGCGGCGCTGGACGACGCAAAGCGGCCGCGGCGCAGCCAGGCCCAGCGCCGCGCCGAAGCCGAGCAGCGCCTGCTCGAGGCGGCGGTGCGCATCGTCGCCGAGCGCGGGCTCGACGAGTTCACCCTGGCCGATGTCGGCGAGCAGGCGGGCTACAGCAGCGGCCTGCCGGCGCACTATTTCCGCACCAAGAACGAGCTGATCACGGCAGTCGCCGCCTACATCCGCGACTGGGTCTTCGCCGGCATCCGCGATCATGCCGGCCGGCGGCCCGGATTGGCCGGCCTGGTCGCTGGCATCCGGTTCTATTTCGACGCCGCCAACGACAATCCGGTGATGATGCGGGCGCTGCACACGGTGCTGGCCGGGGCGTTGCACAAGCCGGCGGTGGCGGCCGCGATCGAGGCCCTCAACCGGGACTCGGTCGAGATCACGGAAGCCAATATCCGCGCTGGCATCGAGGCCGGCGACATCCGTCGCGGCATCGATGTGCATACCGAGGCGGTGCTGATGCTGGCCGCCGTTCGCGGTGCGATCGCACAGTGGCTGATCGATCCTAAAACGGTCGACCTGACGGCGGCGCGCACGGTATTCGTGGCATCACTGCGCCAGCGCCTGCGGCGCTGATCGACCGTTGCGAGGAGGGACATATGACCGAGGCCTGGATCATCGACGCCTGCCGCACACCACGCGGCATCGGCAAGGTCGGCAAAGGCGCCCTGGCGGACATCCACCCGCAGCAGCTGGCGGCCACGGTGCTCAAGGCCATCGCCGAGCGCACCGGCATCGACACCGGCGACGTCGACGACATCATCTGGGGCACCAGCTCCCAGCGCGGGCCGCAAGGCGGCGACCTCGCGCGCATGGCGGCGCTCGACGCGGGCTACGACGTGCGCTCCAGCGCCGTGACGCTCGATCGCTTCTGCGGCTCGGGCATCACCTCGGTCAATCTCGCCGCCGCCTCGATCATGTCGGGCCAGGAAGACATGGTGATCGCCGGCGGCACGGAAATGATGTCGATGTCCGGCCGCCGCGGCGAGGGGCCGATGATGCTGGACGCTGGCAACCTGCGCCTGCGCGCGCGCCATCCGCAGGCGCACCAGGGCATCACCGCCGACGCTACGGCGACCCTGGAAGGGATCACCCGCGAGCAGGCCGATCGCATGGGCCTGGTGAGCCAGCAGCGCGCCGCCAAGGCCATCGCCGGCGGCCACTTCGACAAGAGCCTGGTGCCGGTGTACCGCGAGGACGGCAGCCTGGCGCTTGATCGCGACGAATACCCGCGCCCGCAGACGACGCTGGAAGGCCTCGCCGGGCTGAAGCCCGCGTTCGAGGTGACGGCAGATGTGGCGCTGGACGAGCAGGGCACGACGTACCGCAGCCTGATCCGCCAGAACTTCCCCGATCTCGACATCAAGTTCATCCACCACGCCGGCAATTCGTCGGGTGTGGTCGATGGCGCGGCGGCGATCCTGCTGGCATCGCCTGCCTACGCCAAGGCGCATGGCCTGAAGCCGCGCGCCCGCATCGTGGCGATGGCCAACATGGGCTGCTCGCCGACCCTGATGTTCAACGCACCGGTGCCGGCGACCCGCAAGGTGCTGGCCAAGGCCGGCCTAGGCATCGAGGACATCGACCTGTTCGAGGTCAACGAAGCCTTCGCCGTGGTGCCCGAGGTCTATGTGCGCGAGCTGGGCGTCGACCGCGAGAAGATGAACGTAAACGGCGGCGCGATTGCGCTGGGCCATCCTATCGGTGCCACCGGCGCCATCCTTGTCGGCACGGTGCTCGACGAGCTCGAACGCCGCAATCAGCACCGCGGCCTGGTGACCATGTGCGCTGCCGGCGGCATGGCGCCCGCGGTCATCATCGAGCGCATCTGATGCAACCATCGTCCTGAGCGCAGCGAAGGACCCTGCGGTGTTGGTGCCAAGCACCGCCGGTGGTGATGAACACCTCATGGCGCCATTCTTTGATCGATCCACCGCAAGGTCCTTCGCGGCGCTCAGGGTGACGGGAAGGGCCGTGCGTCCGTGCGCCGGGTCAGTATGCTCCTCGTGCGGCGCATCGCATCGCTTGGCGGCGCAATCCCACAGGACTCGTTGATGCGCTGGCGCGACGAGGGACTGGAGATCGCGCTGCCGGGGCTGCCGCCGATCTGGACTCACATCGCCAAGCTTGAGCTTGGTCGTGGCCGCCGATACATTGCAACTCCCAGTAGTGTTGTTGGGGGAGATGGAACGTGAGTCTGGTTCGGATTTCAAAGGCCATGGGCGCGGTGGCCTGCGCGGCCCTGGTATCGGCATGCGCTCTGACCCGCAGTGAGATCGCGGTTCCGGTGACACCGGC
>DATEIF010000637.1:0-3130 GCA_035279205.1 Vineibacter sp. | reverse complement strand
GGTTGGTGCGGATCACCGCTTCCCAGTCGCGCGGATCGGCCTTGAAGACGAACGAGTCGCGCAGGATGGCCGCGTTGTTGACCACGATGTCGATGCCGCCGAACGTGCGCACCGCGAGGTCGACAGCGGCCTTGGCCGTGCCGGGCGAGGCAATGCTGTCACTATAGGCGATCGCGCCGGCACCCAGAGCCTTGGCGGCCTCGGCGGCAACCGCGGCTTCGGCGCCGTTGCCGTCGATACCGGTGCCGTTGTCGGCGATCACGACCTTGGCGCCGGCGCCGACCAGCGCGTCGGCCACGGCGCGGCCGATGCCGCGGCCGCCGCCGGTCACGATCGCCACCCTCCCGTCGAGCAGTCCGCTCACGTTACCCTCCGTCACATCTGGGCCTACTGTCATCAGCCCTTCGTTACATCTGGGCGCCGGTCTTCTTGCCGGCAGCTTCCATTTCCGCCGCGGTGTAGAACGCGTCGGCGTGCACATCGATGCGCCGCATGCCGCGTGCCGTCAGCAGTTTCGTTGCCGCGTCGACCATGACGGGCGGGCCGGCGACATAGGCTTTGCAGCCGTCGACATCGGCGAAGTCGCGTCCCACGACCTCGTGCAAGAAACCCGTGCGGCGCGCCGTGGCGCCGTCGGGCTCGCTCAGCACCGGGACAAAGTGCAGGGTGGGGTGGGTTGCCGCCAGCGCGGCGAAGTGGTTCTCGAGATAGAGGTCGCGTTCGTCGCGCACGCCGAAATAGAGATAGATGTGCTGCGGCATCTTGCGGGCCAGCGCCTGCTCGACGATCGACTTGATCGGCGCCAGGCCCGAACCACCGGCGATGGCGAGGATGGGACCACGATGGCTTTCGCGTAGATACGAGGTGCCGAACGGCCCTTCGACGCGCACCTTGTCGCCGAGTTTCACGTTGGTCGCCACATGCGCGCTGGTATTGCCATCCGGCATGCGCCTGATGTGGAACTCCAGCAGCTTGTCGTCGGGCCGGTTGGCCATCGAATAGTCGCGCGCCGGCGCACCCGCGAAGCTCACGCTGGCGTACTGCCCGGCCGAGAACGTGAACGGCCCGCCACTGTTCACGTCCAGAAGCACGCGCTTGATGTCATGCGTGGCATTATCGATCGCTGCCACGGTGGCGGTGAGCACCCGGCGCGGATGGACGATCAGGTCGTCCTCGTCGAGCCAAGCCACCTCGCAGGGCATGTCGGGCACCGCACGGCAGGCGAGGATGAGGCCGCGCTCCCGCTCTTCATCCATCAGCGCGAATTCGGAGTAGCCTTCCATATCGACCGCGCCGTCGAGCAGGTGCGACTTGCAGGCGCCGCAATTGCCGGACTGGCAGCCGTGCGGGTAGGGGATGCCGGCGTCGAGCGCCGCCTCCAGGATCGTGACGCCGGTACCGCAGTCGAGCACGGCACCGGTGTTGGAAATCTTGACCAGGTGACCCAACGCTGGACCTCTCGTCAGATGCCGTCCGCTCGGCATTGCGCTGCGCTCGACAGACCCACCAGCCGTCGGTACTGTCGCTGGAGGGGAAATTGTTTGGTACCCAAACAATCTGATAGCATGAAGGCCATGCCGCGTCCATCCCGTCAACAGTCCGCGCCCCAGCCCGAGCCCGGCGGTATCGGCGTCGATGGCCTGGACCGCGGCATGCTGCCCGGGCTGGTCGGTTATGCCCTGCGCCGGGCACAGGTCGCCGTGTTCCAGGATTTCGCGCGCGAGATGGCGGCGACGAAAATCCCCGTCACGCCGGGCGAGTTCGGCATTCTCGTGCTGGTATCGCGCAATGCCGGATTGAGCCAGACGGCGCTGGCGCGTGCCATCGGTGTCGATCGCTCGACCTTGGTGCCGATCCTCGACCGGCTCGAGCACCACGGACTGATCAAGCGCCATCCCTCGCCGACCGACCGGCGCACGCATGCGCTGGAGCTGGGCACGACGGGGACGGCACTGCTGCCGGTCTACGAGGCGGCGGTACGCCGGCACGAGCGGCGGATCCAGCGGCGGCTGGCGGCGGGCGAGGGCGGTGCCTTGATCGCGTCGCTCGACCTGCTGCTCGACGGTGCATTGCAGCCGTGAGGCGGTCCCCGCTGCTCCCAGAGCCGTTTCATGCTACGGCCGCTTGACCCAGAGGCTTGGACAGACGGAATGACCGACCAGGAGATTCTTCAGCGTTTCAACAGTCGTCGACAGCCGGCCAACACGACATTGGGGACCGAGGTCCTTGAGGTCGATGCATCGCAGGGCAAGGTGACGATCCGGTGCACGGCGACACGCGATCATTGTCACTCCGTCGACTGGAGCCCCAAAGGCGGCATCGTGCAGGGCGGCTTTGTCACCGGCTGGCTCGACACCGCCATGGCTCATGCCTGTGTCGCGCGCTCCAGGTTCACCGTCACGGTACCCAGCCTCGAGATCAAGGTGAGCTTCCTGTCGCCGGCGCATCCCGGCGTCTACCTGGCCAAGGGCTGGATCCAGCGCTGGGGCCGCACCGTCGCTTTTCTCGAGGGCGAGCTGCATGACATGGCCGGCAAGCTGATCGCGACGGCGAGCTCGACGGCATTGCTCACGCCGATGCCGGTGACAAGCCGTGCCGCAGCCTCCTGAGCGCCGGCTGGCGCTGGTCACCGGCTCGGCGTCGGGCATCGGCGCCGCCGTGGCGCGGCGCTTGGCGCGCGACGGCTATGCCGTCGTGGCGCACGGGCGGCGGGTTCGCGACGATGCATCGTCGCTGCTGGCGGATCTCGGTGCGATCGATTACATCGCGGCCGATCTTGCCGATGAAACGCAGGCGCGCCGCCTAGTCGCCGAGGTGCTGGCGCGCCATGGCCGGCTCGACGTGCTGGTCAACAACGCCGGCATCTCCGGCAGCTCGGTCGGCGATCCCGATGGGCTGGAAGGCTGGGAGCGGGTCATCGCGGTCAACCAGACCAGCGTCTTTCTCGGCACCAAGCTGGCGGCCGAAGAGATGGCGCAGACCGGTGGCGGCTCGATCGTCAACGATCATGATGGGACGGATGGCTGGGACAGGATCATCGCGATCAATCAGAACAGCGTGTTCTACGGCACACGACGCGCGGCGGCGGAGATGATGAAGTCCGGCGGCGGCTCGATCGTGAATATTTCTT
>DATEIF010000636.1:0-5373 GCA_035279205.1 Vineibacter sp. | reverse complement strand
GACCCCGAAGAGATCCTCGCCGGCATCCTGCGCTGGGTGCGCATCGAGAGCCCGACCTACGATCCCGCCGCGGTGAACCGCATGATGGATGTCGCCGCCGCCGACATGCGCGACCTGGGCGCCGCCGTCGAGCGCATCCCTGGCGTCGATGGCTATGGCGATTGCGTGCGCGCCACCATCGCGGGCGAGGGCGATGGGCCGGGCGTGCTGGTGCTGGGCCATCTCGACACGGTGCATCCCGTCGGCACCATCGACGGCAAGCTGCCGGTGCGGCGCGAGGGCGAGCGGGTCTATGGCCCCGGCATCTTCGACATGAAGGGCGGCATGTACCTGGCCGTGCATGCGCTGAAGGAAACCCTGCGTCAGCGCGGCAGGCCGGCTCTGCCGGTCACCTTCCTGTTCATCGCCGACGAGGAGGTCGGCAGCCCGTCGACGCGCGCCATGATCGAGGCCGAGGCCAGGCGCCATCGCTATGTGCTGGTGCCCGAGCCGTCGCGCGGCAGTACCGCCGTCACCGGCCGTCACGCCTTCCAGCGTTTCTGGGTCACCGTCCATGGCCGGCCGGCGCATGCCGGCGCCACGCTGCGCCAGGGATCGAGCGCCATCAGTGCCATGGCGCGGCTGATCCAGAAGATCGAGGCGATGAGCGATTTCGAGCGCGGCGAGACCTATGCCGTGGGCGTGGTGCAAGGCGGCCAGTGGGTGAACGTGGTGCCGATCGAGTGCCGGGCCCAGGTGCTCTGCGTGTCGCCGACCGAAGAAAGCGTCGAGCACGTTCGCCGCAACATGCTGGCGCTGGCCGGCGAGGTGGATGGCGTGCGAATCGCGGTCGAGCCCGGGCCGGTGCGGCCGCTGTTTCGCGCCCATGACGGCACCATGGCGCTCTACGACCAGGCGCGCCGGCTGGCGGGCGACATCGGTTTTGACCTCAAGCACGGCCAGTTCGGCGGCGGCAGCGACGGCAACTTCACCGGCGCGCTGGGGATCGCGACGCTCGACGGCCTGGGCGTCGACGGCGGCGGCGCCCACACGCACGAGGAGCACCTGCTGGTATCGTCACTGGCGCCGCACACCCGCCTGATCGCCGCCCTGTTCGAAACACTGGGGCGCGGGTGATATCTCTCCTCTCCCCGCGCGAGCGGGGAGAGGAAGGGGCCCATGCCGAAGGCATGGGAAGGTGAGGGGTAGGAACGTCCAGGCCATGCGCTGGAAATGCTGAGTCTGTCCGATCGTACTCCTCACCCTCCCGCGCTGCGCGCGGACCCCTCCCTCTCCCCGCTCTCGCGGGGAGAGGTGTCCTACACGCGCCGGGGGCGGCGAATGACGCGGACCTTGCCGGTGTCGCTGCTGCCGCAGAAGAACCGGTCGCCGCCGTCGGACTCGAGCCCCGATACGTCCATGCCGGGCGGCATGTCGATCTGTTCCAGGACGTCTCCGGTTTGCGGGTCGATGCGGTGCACGTGGCCCGCGTCATCGTGCCAGCTGCCGTGCCACACCTCGCCGTCGACCCAGGTGACGCCGGTCACGAAGCGGTTGCACGTGATCGTGCGCAGGATCGCGCCGGTCTGCGGGTCGATCTGGTGGATCTGTCGGTCCTGATACCGGCCCACCCAGAGCGTTCCTTCCGCCCAGGCAAGCCCCGAGCCGTCGGTGCCGCCGGGTACCGGCAGCGTGGCCAGCACACGGCCGGTCGCGGGATCGATCTTCTGGATGCGATCGCCGGCAAGCTGAAACAGGTGCTGGCCGTCGAAGGCGGTTCCGCCGCGCGCGGCAACCTCGATCGTGCGCACGATCTGCCCGCTCGCTGGGTCGAGGGCGTTCAGCTTGTCGCCGGAGGCGAACCAGACGTGCTGGCCATCGAACGTAACCCCATGCACGCTGTCGATCCCGGGAAAGGGACCATACTCACGCAGGATGTCGGCCGCTGATCGGTTCATGTGTTTCACCCCTGTTGCTTCATGCCGCCACCCTAGCCATGCGGCAGGAGCGGCGTGAGTAACAACGCCGTCGGGATTGCGGCGCCAGATGTCTGCGCGGCGTGTGCGCATTGACAGATTGCGATGCGGCTCTTAGGCTGCTTTCTGAGCATCTCAGAACACATTTCAGTGGTCGAACCGATGCCACAGCAGCAGGACTTGCGGCCGCCCGTCGCCGGAATCGGTGCCCCTCTCGTGCAGCTCATCGCCGAGGCCCGGGCTGCGGCACGTGGTGCTGATCCGGTCGGCGGCCTGAAGGCGATCCTCGAGCGGTACTTGGCGCGGACACCGGATATCGAGGCGGCCTTGCCCACGCCGCTGCCGGACGAGGCGCTGTTGCATGCCGGCGCCGAGCTCACCGTGTTTCACATCCGCTTGCCGCCGGGCATTCAGTATCCGCCGCACGAGCACGGCATGGTAGCGCTGCTCGGCCTCTATCGCGGGCGTGAAACCAATCTTTTCTACCGCCGCGACGCCGGCGCGCTGATCGCGGCCGGAGAGATCGAGTACCGGGCCCCGGCGGTCGTCGCCTTGCCGGCCACCGCCATCCATGCCGTCTGCAATCGTGATGCGACGCCGTCAGCCGCCATCCACCTGTACCTTGGCGACCTGACGCAGCAAGCGCGCAGCATGTGGCACCCGGACCTGAGCGGCGAGCGGCCCTACGAGCAGAGCGTGTACGAGGCCTGGGGCCGGGCCGTTTAGAGACCTTCCCCCGGAGGGGCAGGGCTGTCCGGGGAAAAAGCCCGATAGAATCGGGCACTCTTTGCTGCAGCAATGCTTCATGGTGAGCTTGTCGAACCATGAAGCGTCTCGCACCGCCCGTCGTGCGCAGCCTTCATGGTTCGATCCCGGTGAATGCGAAGCATTCACCTGTGCTCACCATGAAGGCTTTTTCCCCGGACAGCCCTGCCTCCGGGGGGAAGGGTCGGCGCTCAAGCGGCCGCTGTCGCGATCTCTCAGCGCGTCCGTTGCGCCAGCGGCGACAGATCGATGCTGCGGCTGGTGACGAGGGCCGCGACCGTCAGCTCCCGGACGCGCGCCAGCAGCTCGCGCGACAGCCGTTCGACTCGCGCGGGATTGTCGTTGAGCAGCGCCGCCAGCAGCTTCGCCGGCATCTTCATGAGCTCACCGCGGAAATCCGATTCGGCCAGCGCGAGATGCAGGATCCGCTCGCTGTCGTCGAGCAGCACCGCCAGGGCGCGCGTCAGCTTGGGATTGCCCAGGCTTTCGGCAACGGCGAGGTGGAAGCCGTGCAGGGCGGCCAGCAGCGCCGGCAGGCTCTTCTGCACCTCGGGCTTGCGCAGCTGGCCGGCCGCGTGCCGCAGGTCCTCGAACAGGCGATCGGTCATCGCATCCGCCGCGCGGCGGGTGATCGCCGGCTCGATGACGGCGCGCGCGTCGAACACGTCCACCACGTCGCGCATGGTGACCGCGGAAATCACGACGCCCAGCCGCGGCGCCGTCGCCAGCAGCCGCTCCTGGGACAGGCGTGCGATGGCGGCTCGCACCGTCGCCTTGCCGGTCGCGTAACGCGCCTCCAGCTCCGCTTCGGTGAACTGCGCGCCGGGTTTCAGGACGCCGTAGATGATGTCCAGCCGCATCTGCGCGTAGGTCGTCTCGCTCAGCAGAGGCGTTCGTGGCGGCGCCGTCATGGTCTCTCGCAGAATGTGCTGGCAAGGGACATAGAAACGCATCGGGACCTGGTCAACAGCGCTTTGAGGGTCCCTCTGAGATGCTCAGCGTCGTCATCCCGAGCGTAGCGAGGGACCTCCCGCGAATGGCGCACCGTGGTCCCTCGCTGCGCTGGGGATGACCGACGTGGGGCTACAGGGCTGCGGCACAAAAATACTGTTTTATACCGCTTGTCACTTTTTCGAGAACAATATATTTGGCACGCAAAGCCAATGAAGCGTGCCCGCCGCCGGGGATAACGGGCGCATCGCCGGCCGGGCGTTTAAGCGGCAAGGCCGCCGCCGGGCTCACAGACGGGCGTATTCGCCGGTTGCTGTCGTCAAGCAACACCCTCGTCCGCAATCATCAGGTGCGCCATGATCGTGCGTGATTTTCTGGCCATAACTGGCCGTCTTCTGCCGGCAACTGGCCGAAGCTAACAACGTCGGCCAGGCCGTTGAAATCGAACCCCATCCCGATTTTCTGGCCATATCTGCCTTTTCTGCCGAGCCCGTCGTCATCCGTCGCTGCGCGCAGGGTTGTGCTCGCCGATCCGGGGTGCTCGCGAATCGTCGCCGGCGCGCTGGCCGTCGAAGGAGATCGGCAGGCCGTGGAACAGGCTCGGCGCATCGGCAAAGGGCTTGCTGAACATCGACAGCGCCGCCACCTGCGCCAGCGCCATCACGTCGGGCACGCTGTTGAGCGGACCGTTGGGCACGCCGAGCTTGTCCAGCCGGGCGCTCCAGGCCGCGCGGGTCTCGTGCTTCATGATGTCGGCGATCATGCCGAGCAGCAGCTCGCGGTGCTGCATGCGCAGGGGATTGGTGAGGAACCGCGGATCGTCGGGCCACTCGGGATGACCCAGAACCTCGGCAAACTTGCGCCACAGCCGGTCATTGCCGGGGCAGATCATCAGTGGCCCGTCGCTGCACGCGAAGGCCTGGTAGGGCGTCAGCGACGGATGGCCGGTGCCCTGGCGCGGCGCCACCGTGCCGGTGGTGGTGTAGCCCGCGATGTGGTTCGACGCCCACATCAGGCCGGTCTCGAACAGCGAGGTGTTGACGATGCAGCCCTCGCCGGTCTGCGCCTTGCGCCACAATGCGGCGAGGATGCCGATCGCCGTCCACATGCCGGTGCTGAGGTCGATGATCGACACGCCGATGCGCGCCGGCGGCCCGCCGGGATCGCCGTTCAGCGAGATCAGGCCGGCCACGGCCTGGATGATCGGCTCGTAGCCGGGCCGCTGCGACCACGGCCCGGTGTGGCCGAAGGCGCCGAGATCGGCGTAGATCAGGTGCGGGAAGCGCTGGCTCAGCGTGGCGCCGTCGATGCCGAACTTGGGTGGCACGTCGGCGCGCAGGTTGTGCACGAACACGTCGGCTTGGCCGATGCGCTCGACCAGCGCCTTGCGCTGGCTGGCGTCGGCGAGATCGACGGTGATCGACTGCTTGCCGCGGTTGAGCGCAATGAAGCCCGTGGCATCGCCCTCGATGAACGGCGGTCCCCATTTGCGCGCATCGTCACCTTCGGGCCGCTCGACCTTCACCACGTCGGCGCCGAGGAAGGCCAGGATCTGCCCGCAATAGGGCCCGGCCAGGTTCTGCCCGAACTCGACCACCTTCACGCCGCTCAAGATGCCGGGGATCATGGGGACTCCGAAGATACCCTTCTCCCCGCGCAGGCGGGGAGAAGGTGCCCGAAGGGCGGATGAGGGGCTTTGCGA
>DATEIF010000635.1:0-3310 GCA_035279205.1 Vineibacter sp. | reverse complement strand
TGGCCGACACCGAGATCAAGATCGGGCACACCATGCCTTATAGCGGTCCGGTCTCGGCCTACGGATCGGGTGGGCGGGCGCTCGCCGGCTACTTCAAGAAGGTCAACAGCGAAGGCGGCATCAACGGCCGGCAGGTGAACTTCATCTCGCTGGATGACGCCTACAGCCCGCCCAAGACGGTGGAGCAGACGCGCAAGCTGGTCGAGCAGGATCAAGTGCTGCTGATCTTCGGCACCGTGGGCACGCCTACCAACACGGCGATTCACAAATACCTCAACACCAAGCAGGTGCCGCACCTGATGATCTCGACCGGCGCCTCGAAGTTCAACGACACCGCCAAGTTCCCGTGGACGACGCCGCTTTATCCCTCCTATCACCTCGAGCAGAAGATCTACGCCGACTACATCCTCAAGCACCGGCCTGATGCCAAGATCGCCGTCATCTATCCCAACGACGATTTCGGCAAGGACCACCTGCACGGCCTGAAGCAGGCGCTGGGCGAGAAGGGCAGGGCGCTGCTGGTGGCCGAGCAGAGCTACGAGACCACCGATCCCACCATCGATTCGCAGATCATCGCACTCAAGGCCTCGGGCGCCACGGTGTTCGTGAACATCAGCACGCCCAAGTTCGCCGCCCAGGCCATCCGCAAGGCGCGCGACATCGGCTGGGCGCCGCTGCACCTGGTGGTCAATGCGTCGAGCTCGATCAGCTCAGTGCTGGCGCCGGCCGGGCTGGAGAACTCCGTCGGCCTGATCACTGCCGCCTTCATCAAGACGCCGAGCGATCCGGCGTGGGCGCAGGACGAGGACGTCAAGGCCTACGTCGCCTTCATGAAGAAGTGGGATCCGCAGGATTCGCCCGACGACGCCTTCTGCGCCATGGGCTACCTGGCCGGATCGGTGCTGCAGCATGTGCTGCAACGCGCCGGCAATACGCTGACGCGCGACAACGTCATGAAGGTGGCCAAGAGCATCCAGGACCTGCGGCCGCCCATGCTGCTGCCGGGAATCACGCTGCGTACGACGCCGCAGGACGTCGCGGCCTACCAGACGCTGCGCCTGCAGCGCTTCGACGGCCAGAAATGGGTCCTGCTGGACTAGATGCGGCCACCCGGAACGGGGGAGGACGTCATGAAAACCTGGTTTCCCGCGTTGCCGTGCGTGTTGGTCTGTGCGTCCCTGTCAGCGGCTTTCGCTGATGAGAAAAAGTACAGTCCGGGCGCATCCGACACCGAGATCAAGATCGGCCACACCATCCCGTACAGCGGCCCGGTGTCGGCCTACGGTGTCGGCGGCCGTTGCCTCGCAGCCTATTTCAAGAAGCTCAACAGCGAGGGCGGCATCAATGGGCGGCAGGTGAATTTTCTCTCGCTGGATGATGCCTACAGTCCGCCCAAGACGGTGGAGCAGACGCGCAAGCTGGTCGAGCAGGACCAGGTGCTGCTGATCTTCGCCACCGTTGGCACGCCGACCAACACGGCGGTCCAGAGATACCTCAACACCAAGCAGGTGCCGCAGTTGATGATCTCGACCGGCGCCTCGAAGTTCAACGACACGGCACGGTTCCCATGGACCACGCCGCTCTATCCTTCGTATCAGATCGAGCAGAAGATCTATGCCGATTACGTCCTGAAGCATCGGCCCGATGCGAAGATCGCGGTCATCTATCCCAACGACGATTTCGGCAAGGACCACCTGCATGGCCTGAAGCAGGCCCTGGGCGAGAAGGGCAGAGCGCTGCTGGTGGCCGAGCAGAGCTACGAGACCACCGATCCGACGATCGAGTCGCAGATCATTGCGCTCAAGGCGTCGAAGGCGGATGTGCTCATCAATATCAGCACGCCCAAGTTCGCGACCCAGGCGATCCGCAAGATATATGACCTCGATTGGAAGCCTCTGCACCTTGTGGTCAACGCGTCGGCCGGAATCAGCACGGTTCTGGCGCCGGCCGGCCTCGATAAGTCCGTTGGCGTAATCTCGACGGCGTTCGTCAAGCTGCCCAGCGATCCCGCGTGGGTGAACGACGACGATATGAAAAACTACCTCGCCTTCATGAAGGCCTGGGCGCCACAGGAGCCGCTGGACGACTGCGTGTCCTCGCACCTGGCGGCATCGGTGCTGCAGCACGTCCTGCACCGTGTCGGCAACAACCTGACCCGGGAAAACATCATGAAGGCGGCCAAGAGCCTCGACAATCTCCGGCCGCCGCTGCTGCTGCCGGGCATCACCTTGACGACGACACCGCAGGACGTCGCGGCCTACCGCCGCCTGCGCTTGAGACAATTCGACGGCCAGAAATGGGTCCTGCTCGACTGAGCCGAGACGATGAGGGCATCAATGCACCAGATACCGTGGTCGCAGGCACACCTGCCACATGACGCCATGCTGTCCTCGGACGAGGCGGTGGCGAGCCGCCAGTTCGTGACGTCGCTGGCGCGCGGGTTGGCCATCCTCGAGGCGTTTCGCGACGGCGAGGGCAAGTTCGGCAACCAGGCGATCGCCACCCGCACGGGGCTGCCCAAGCCCACGGTGTCGCGGCTGACGCATACGCTGGTCGAGCTGGGCTACCTCGCCTACTGCCGGCGCGAGCGCAAATATTCGCTGGCGTCCTCGACCCTGGCGCTGGGCTTCGCCGTGCAGCATTACAACCGCGCGCGGCATCGCCTGCGGCCGCACCTGGAGGCGCTGGCCGGCCGCTTCGGCGGCAGTGCCGTGCTGGTGGCCGCCGCGCGGCTGTCGGTGATCTGCGTCGATAGCTGCACGACCGGACCGGCGGCGAGCCCGGGGATCGAGACCGGTGCGCGCATCGGGCTGTTCGATACGGCACTGGGTCGGCTGTTCGCCGCGGCCCTGCCGGCACGCCAGCGCGACGCGGCGTTGACTCATCTGCGGCACGAGCCGGCGGCGGACGGGCCGCAGATCGAGGCGGAGATCGAGCGCATCCGGCGCGCCGGCGCGAAGCAAGGCTTCTACACGTCGGCGCCGGTGGAGAGTGCCGCCGGCCTGACGGCGGTGATGGCCTCGATCGGCGCCGCCGACGAGACGGCCTCGGGCGTGCTCGCCTGTTTCGTGCCGACCCGCACGCTGACGCGCGACAAGCCGCTGCTGGCGCTGGGTTCAGCCTGTGCGCGAACGGCGCAGGAAATCGCGGTCGAGGTGCTGAAGGCCACGGTGAGCCGCAACGGCTCCTGGGAGCGCGGGCGTCCCGCCCGCATCGGCGCGTAGCGCCGAGACATGAGCGGGCCAGAGGCCCGCGCTCCCGGGGTCAGCCGCCCAGCGACACCACCACGTTGACGGCGGCCGCCACCAGC
>DATEIF010000634.1:0-3349 GCA_035279205.1 Vineibacter sp. | reverse complement strand
CGGGGATGGAGATCGACGACGTTGAAACAAGGTAAGGACGAAGCTCTGCTGTCAATCACGGGCCTGCGCCGGGCGTTTTACGGCCTGGAGGTGCTGCGCGGAGTCGACCTCACCGTGCAGGCCGGATCGATCACCGGCCTGATCGGGCCCAACGGCGCTGGCAAGACCACGCTGTTCAATGTCGTTTCGGGCCTGGTGCCGCCCGATAGCGGCAGCATCCGGTTCGACGGCCACGAGCTTGCCGGCGCGGCGCCTGAGGTCATCAGTGCCGCCGGCCTGGTGCGCACGTTCCAGGTGGCGCGCGGCTTTCCCAAGCTGTCGGTGTTCCAGCACCTGATGCTGTATGGCCGCGACCAGCCGGGCGAGGGACTGTTGCCGGCGCTGCTGGGCACGGCGGCGACCCGCCGGCGCGAGGCGCAGCTGGCCGAGCAGGCTTTCGAGATCGCGCGCCTGCTCAATCTCGAGCGGGTGATCGACAACCCGGCATCGGCGCTGTCGGGTGGCCAGAAGAAGCTGCTGGAGATTGGCCGCGCGCTGATGGCCGCGCCGCGCCTGGTGCTGCTCGACGAGCCCACCGCCGGTGTGAACCCGGTACTGAAGGCCGAGATCGCCCAGCACCTGCGCGCGCTGCCGGCGCGCGGCATCAGCGTGCTGTTGATCGAGCATGACATGCGCTTCATCGGTGAGCTCTGCGATCCGGTGATCGTGATGGCCGAAGGGCAGGTGCTGGCCGAAGGCGGCTTCGACGTCGTGCGAGCCGATGCGCGGGTGCGCGAGGCCTACATGGGTGTGCGGGCATGACCTTGCTGACGGTCGAGGGCCTGCGCGGCGGCTATGTGGCTGCCGACGAGATCGTGCGCGGCGCATCGTTGTCGGTGGGTTCCGGCGAGATCGTGTCGCTGATCGGGCCCAACGGTGCCGGCAAATCGACCCTGCTGAAGCTGATCGCCGGCCTGCTGAAACCCAGCGGCGGGCGCGTGTCCCTGCAGGACGACGAGATTGCCGGCCTGCCGGCCACCGCGATCGGTCGACGAGGCCTGTCGTTCGTGCCGCAGGAGCACAATGTCTTCGGCACCATGACCGTGCGCGAAAACCTGGAGATGGGCGCCTATCAGGAGCCCGGCCGGGTGCGCGAGCGCATCGAGGCGTTGTTCACGCGCTTTCCCGTGCTGGCGCAGAAGCGCCGCGCCCAGGCGCGCACGTTGAGCGGTGGACAGCGCCAGATGCTGGCCATGGCCATGGCGCTGATGACGGCACCGCGCCTGCTGCTGCTGGACGAGCCGTCGGCCGGCCTGTCGCCCAAGGCCGCGGAGGAGCTTTTCGCCACCATCGTGGCGCTCAATCGCGATGGCGTGGCCATCCTGATGGTCGAGCAGAATGCGGTCGAGGCATTGACGGTATCGGCACGCGCCTACGTGCTGGTGCTGGGCCAGGTGGCGCGCGAAGGACAAGCATCGGACCTGATGGCCGACCCATCGGTGCGCGACCTGTTCCTGGGCGGTTAGACCCGTCATCCTGAGCGAAGCGAAGGATCCTGCGGTGGTTGCATCAGCGGTATCGGTACGGATGATCACCATTGCCGATATTCTTTGGACGACCCACCGCAGGGTCCTTCGCTGCGCTCAGGACGACGGGTGTGGCTGATCCTTCAACGTATGAACCGCTCCCGCGTTGGATTCGTCGTCCTGAGCGAAGCGAAGGACCCTGCGGTGGATCATTCAAAGGATGGCGGCGCCTGTGATGACTGAACGCCGCTTCTACGTCTATTTCATGACGAACTACTCGCGGCGTGTGCTCTACATCGGTGTAACCAATGACGTCGAGCGTCGTATCTGGGAGCACCGTCAGGGGAAGGGCTCCGAGTTCGCCAAGACGTATCATGTCGATCGCCTGGTTTACGTCGAGGAGTATCCGACCGCGCCCGAAGCCATCGCGCGCGAGAAGCAGCTCAAGGGCTGGAAGCGCGTCCGCAAGAATGCGCTGGTCGCCGAAAGCAATCCAAAGTGGGAAGACTTGGTGCCGGAGGAGAACACCCCGTCGTCCTGAGCGAAGCGAAGGACCCTGCGGTGGCGCGGACAGTCATGATGATGCCGGTGACTCACAGGCACCACCATCCTTTGAACGATCCACCGCAGGGTCCTTCGCTGCGCTCAGGACGACGAAATGGGCGATTCCACTCTGCTGGGCTGCGGGCTAGACTTGGTCCACGACGACATGAGCGATCCGATCGTCATCGAAACTATCATCGGCGAGCGCGGCGATGCGGCGCTCGCCGAGCGGCTGCATGAGATCGGCCATCATGGCGTCGTCGAGACTCTGGTCGTCGCGCCTGTTGATCTGCCGCGGCGGCGGTTTCATGCCCATACCGATGCCGGGACGGCCTGCTTCGTCGCGCTGCGCCGCAGCGACCGGCTGTTCGATGGCGCCGTCGTCCATCTCGATACCCATCGCGCCATTGTCGTGCGGGTTGGCGAGCAGCGCTGGTTGCGCCTGATGCCGGGCGAGAATGCCGCCTTGGAGCTGGGCTACCTGGCCGGCAACTTGCATTGGCGGGTGCGGTTCGAGGACGATTGCCTGCTGGTGGCGCTGGATGGACCGGTCGAGGGTTATCTGGCGCGGCTGCGGGACTTTCAGGAGCGCGGCAAGGTCAGGATCGTTGAGTGACACCACGGATGTCCTGCTGACGGCACTGCAGTTCGGCGACGGTCAGTTTCCGGGCGGCGGCTTCGCCTTCTCCTGGGGCCTGGAGTCGCTTGTCGCCGACGGCAAGCTTTCGCGCGCGGACTTCCCGGCCTTTGTCCAAGGCCAGCTGCACTATCGCTGGGCAAGCTTCGATCGCATTCTGCTCGCCCATGCGCACGCCGCCGCGTCGGATCTGCCACGCCTGTGCGATCTCGATGATCTGGCCGATGCGCTGATGACGGTGGACAGCGCCCGTGTCGGCTCGCGGCGGTCAGGCGCTGCGCTTCTGGGCACGCATGTCCGTCTCGATACGCCGGGCGCCGCCGCCTTCAAGGCTTGCGTGCAGACAGGGCAAGCCTATGCCCATCTGCCGATCGTCCATGGTGTCGTGCTGGCCGGCACCGGTCTCGGTGAGGCCGCGGCGCTGGCGGTCAGCGCCTATACGATGGCGCAAGCGCTGTGCACGGCGGCGATCCGGCTCGGCCTGATCGGCCATCTCGATGCGCAGCGCACCCTCTTGCGGATGCGGCCGTCGATGGCGCGGCTCGCCGCGCAAGGCCGCAGTGGTCTCGATACGATCTCGACCTTTGTGCCGGTCAGCGACATCGCCATGCTGCGTCATGCCGATCAGGCACAGCGGCTGTTCTCGAACTGAAAGGCGGCGGCG
>DATEIF010000633.1:0-4843 GCA_035279205.1 Vineibacter sp. | reverse complement strand
CCATTCAGTGACACAGAATCCGTTGCAACATCCCCCTTCCGGCGCTTCGCGCCACCTTCCCCCTCCGGGGGAAGGATAAAATCTCAAGCTCTCGGGATGACGGTGCGGGATGCCCGACGCCCCCTGGCGAAAAGCGGACGTCGGAGTTCGTCTGCGGTATCGGCCATCGCCGGTTTGGCCTAAGGTGCGCGCCGGCCAGGAGCCAAGACCATGAGTGACGCAGAAAACCTGTTCAGCGTCTTGCGACAGTCCGTCGACGGCGACGTCGCCGGCGCGATGGAAGCGCTGGTGCGTGATGCGCCCGATCACGCGCTGGCCCGCATCAACGTGCTGGACTTCGCCAAGAAAAAGAACCTCAACGAGGAGCGGGTGATCGCCGCGTTCGTGCATGCCGCACGGCTGGGCCTGTTCGAGATGTCGTGGAACGTGCTGTGCCCCAGCTGCGGCGGCGTGCTCGACGCCAACACCACGCTGCGGTCCGTGCGCTCCGAGCAGTATCACTGCGCGTTCTGCACGGTGAACGTCGAGCCGACGCTCGATGATATGGTCGAGGTGACGTTCACGGTGAGTCCGCGCCTGCGGCGGATCGAGGCGCATGATCCCGACACGCTGCCGCCCTTCGAGTATCTGCGCCAGGTGTTCCTGGGATCGGGTGTCGACCTGCCGCCTGATGCGGAGCAGCGCTTCCAGGACATCGCGCTCGATTCGGTCGAGCTGCCGCCGGGCGAGAAGGCGATCCTGTCGCTGCAGGTGCCGGCCGGCAGCCTGATCCTCTTCGATCCGGTCACGCACGCGACCCAGTATTTCGAGGTCAAGGGCGAGCCGACGCGTGAGCGCCAGAACCTGTCGGTCATCTTCAACGACGTGGTCGGGGTCGGCGAGTCCCTGGAATTGCAGCCGGGGCCGCTGCGCCTGTCGCTGGAGAACCGCAGCAGCAAGCGCGTGCTGCCGGTGCTGTGGATCGCCGACCATCGACTGCACGGCCTGCTCGATCCGCGCCGCCCGGCGCTCACGGCCAAGCGGCTGCTGACCAACCAGACGTTCCGCGACGTCTACGGCACCGATACGCTCGACATCGAGCAGCGCCTGAAGATCACCAGTCTCACATTCCTGTTCACCGACCTGAAGGGCTCGACATCGATCTACGAGCGGGTCGGCGACCTGGCCGCCTACGACCTGGTGCGGGCGCATTTCCAGGTCCTCCATGGCATCGTCGCCGCCGAGTCCGGCGCCGTGGTCAAGACCATCGGCGATGCGGTGATGGCGACATTCCCGACACCCGACCGCGCGGTGGCCGCCGCCATCCGCATGCGCGAGGCCATGCAGGATCTGAGCGCCGAGCGCCAGCGCCAGGACCTGACCTTGAAGATCGGCATCCACGAGGGGCCGTGCCTGGCCGTCGTGCTCAACGACCGGCAGGACTATTTCGGGCAGACCGTGAACATCGCCTCGCGCGTGCAGGGCCTGGCGGTATCACGCTCGATCTTCGCCACCGGCCCGGTGGTCGACAACCCGGGCACGTCGTCGCTTCTCAAGAGCAGCGGCCTCGTCCCCATGCCCCAGCGCCGCTCCGTCGAAGGCGTCTCCGGCGAACTGGCGGTGTACGAGATCCCGTAAATCTTCCCTTCTCCCCGCGAAGGCGGGGAGAAGGTGCCCGCAGGGCGGATGAGGGGCTTCTCGACGACGACACGCGACGTCGCGGGCATGTTCTCGCTGCATCGGCTCTTGTCGCGATGCAGGAAGCCCCTCATCCGGCGCTGCGCGCCACCTTCTCCCCGCCTGCGCGGGGAGAAGGGTAAACCATCAAAAATAGTGCGGCACGAAGCGGCTGAGGTTGTGCGTGATGGGCGAGGGGTCCTCGCGCATGCCGATGCCGGCGGGCTGGCCGGCGATGACCCAGGAGCCGATCACCGCGTGCTGGCCGTCGTTTTCCGGCAGCTTGCTGTAGGCCTGGTAGATGTAGCCTTCGCCGCCGTAGCTGCCCTCGGTCTTCTGGCCGAGCCCGGGACCGATCAGGCTGACGTTGCTGCCTTCGCGGCTGTAGAGCGGTTTGCGCACATACTGCAGGCCGAGCCCGGCGCCAGTTTCCTCGAAATAAGCGGGCAGCAGGTTGGGGTGATCGGGGAAGAGCTGCCACAGGATCGGCAGGATGCCCTTGTTGGACAGGATCATCTTCCATGGCGGCTCGAGGAAGCCGGTCTGGTCGGTGAGGATGTGCTGGCCGAACGCCTCGCGTATCATCCATTCCCAGGGATAGAGCTTGTGCAGAAAGCCGATCGGCTTCTCTTCGAGGTCGGTGAAGACGGACCCGTTCCAGCCGATGTCCTCCACGCGCAGCGTCTTGGTGGGAAGGCCGGCCTGCACGCAGGTGTCGCGCAGGTACTCCGACGTCGCGTAGTCCTCCGGATCGTCCTCCGAGCGCGCGAAGTAGAGCGTGCTGCCCGGCGGCATGCGCGAGCCCAGCGCCTTCCAGGCATCGATCAGCTTCTCGTGCGCGCTGTTGAACTGGTCGGCGCCGATGATGACGTCCTTCATCCAGAACCACTGCGCCACCGCCATCTCGAGCAAGGCCGTCGGCGTGTCGGCGTTGTACTCCAGCATCTTGGGCGGGTTCCAGCCGTCATAGGCAAGGTCGAAGCGGCCCACCATCGTGGGATCGCTGCGCTTCCAGCTGGTCGTGATGTAGTCGCCGAAGGCGGGCGGAATGGCCAGCCTGTCCCACAGCTGGTTGGCCACCACGTGCTCGACGGCCTGCAGGCAGATCTTGTGCAGCTCCTCGGTCGCGGTCTCCAGCGCGTCGATCTCGCTGACCCGGAAGCGATAGCGCGCATCCTCCGTCCAGTAGGGCTGGCCGTCGAGGTGATGGTAGGTGAGCCCGATCGACTCGAGCTTCTGCTGCCAGTCGGCGCGCGGCGGCGAGGATTCGCGTTGCATGGCCGGCCGCTAGCTGCCCGAGGAGTGTGAGCTGCCGGTGCTGCCGAAGCCGCCGCGGCTGCTGGTCGAGCTCGGTGAGCCCGTGCTGGTGGAGCCGCTGGACGAGGGCGAGGAGCGGCCGACCACGGTCGAGGGCGGCGAGGTGGAGGAGGGCGACCGCGTCGTCGTGGTGTCGCGGCCGCGGCCGCCGCCCCACCACCACCAGCCCGTTCCCGACGAACCATACGTGCGCCCGCTGCCGCTGCTGCTGGTGCCGGAACTGGAGCTCGAGCCGCCGCAGCGATCGGGCGACCACATCCCGGTCTGCGGATTCTGCCGGCACACCGACGAGCCGGTATGGCGCAGCTGGCAGGCTTCCATCGTCGGGTAGACGTAGCTGGCGCAGCGCGGCGTACCACGGCCCACGCCGGTCATGGCGACCGTGCCGGCGCCCAGCGTGCCGACGCCCAGCACGGCCAAAGCGATCCGGGAGGTGGCGCGCATCGCAGGGCCCTCAGTAGGTGAGGCAGGCGGCGTTCAGGATTCCGATACCCAGCGCCAATCCGCCACTCAGCGCACCGGCGGCGACGTTGGCCTCCTGCTCGATCAGGCGCACCAGGCCGGGGATCATGAACCGGCAGGCAAAGTGCACCAGCACCTGCACGATCAACGCCACGATGGCCCAGATCACCACGTCGAGGATGCTGATGCTGTGCGCGATGGTGCTGGCCAGCGGCGCGCAGAAGCCGAGGAAGGCGCCTGACATGCTGAGTGCGGCGGCCATGTTGCCCTTCCGCACCAGCTCGATCTCGTTGTAGGGCGTCACGCGCATGTAGGCGATGATGAACGCACCGGCGAGCGCCAGCGCCACCAGCAGGTAGGCCAGGAACTTCACAATGCTGGCGGAGAAATGCGCGAACTCCTCCATCGATCTCCCCCTGACGGCCCGCTCCGGGCAGGCTTTCGTTATCGGCAATAATGCCAGTGATCACTCACAAAGTCACTCCCTTCCCCGCGTGCGGGGAAGGTGCCCGAAGGGCGGATGGGGAACCGACGTGGTTCTGATAACGGGGACCACGTTGCGTCCCCCTCCGGCCTTCGGCCACCTTCCCCACGGCGTGGGGGAGGGATGACGCTAGAGCGGCGAGTGTGGCGGGAAGCTCGGCTTGCGCTTCTGCAGGTGCGAGGCGAGGCCTTCCTTCACCTCGGGCCCCAGGAAGCCCAGCATCTCCAGCGCCAGCGAGGTGTCGAAGTTCGGCCCCATCATGCGCAGCCAGTTGTTGAGCGCGTATTTGGTGAAGCGGATCGCGGTCTGCGCGCCCTCGGCCAGCTTGGTGGCGACCTCGACGGCCTTGGCCTCGAGCTCCTCGTCTTCCACGCACAGGCTCACCAGGCCGATGCGCTCGGCTTCCTCGCCGTTCACCGCCTCGCAGAGCAGCAGGTAGTACTTGGCCTTGGCCATGCCGCACAGCAGCGGCCAGACGATGACGGCGTGATCGCCGGCGGCGACGCCCAGCCGCGTGTGGCCATCGATGATGCGCGCCTTCTTCGAGGCGATCGAGACGTCGGCCAGGATGCCGGCGACCAGGCCGGCGCCGACGGCCGGGCCGCGCATGGCGCTGACGATCGGCTTGGAGCAGTTGATGACGTTGTAGACGATGTCGCGCGCCTCCTTCCAAACCTTCATCAGCTGGTTGAAGTCCGTCATGTTCTTTTCGATCAGGTCGAAGTCGCCGCCGGCCGAGAACGCCTTGCCGCCGGCACCCTGCAGGATGACGCTGTTGATGGTCTGGTCACCATCGACATCGCGCCACACCTCGACCAGCTCGCGATGCATGATCTCGTCGGTCGCGTTCAGCCGCTCCGGCCGGTTCATGGTGATGCGCAACACGCGCGGATGCGGGCGATCGAACGCGAGGCGCTGATAGCG
>DATEIF010000632.1:0-7656 GCA_035279205.1 Vineibacter sp. | reverse complement strand
AGGTCCCTTCCCCGCTTGCGGGGAAGGTGGCCGAAGGCCGGATGAGGAGCCTACGTGGTCTTCGTTACTGAGACCACGTCGTCTCCCCTCCGGCCCTTCAGGCCACTTCCCCACTGCGTGGGGAGGAAAAATCACACGCTGTGGAACACCAGGGTCCTGACCTCGATGCTCTCGCGCGGCGGCGCATCGGGCGATGCCGTGGGATCGATGAACGCCGTGTGCGGCGTATGCCGGGCGGCGATGCTGGCCGAGGAGTCCGTGCATTTCAGCAGCAGCGCCTCGCTGGGCTGCATCCGGGGCACATAGAACCAGCGGTGCGCCGGACTGTACGTCACCGCGTAGGTCTCGCCGACACGATCCGGATAGACCAGGTCCGCGGGAACCAGATCGCCGGCATTGATGCTGGTGGCATCGCATACCGCCAGCGGCGCGTCCTGCAGGGGGCCACGGATCGGCCGCCACAGGTTGATCACCTGGACCCGGCCGCGCAGCAGCTGCTCCGCATCGTCGGGCAGCAGGTCGCGAACGCGCTGCGGACCCGACCGCACGGTATGATCGATGTGCACCCGCCAGGCCGGCTGGCGCGGCGCGTCCGCGGCCCGATCCTCGGCGTTGGGGACGTGCCGGCGCACGACGTGGTCGAAGACATGCACGCGATCGGCGCCAGTGATTTCCTTCAGCACCCGCTCGACCTCGAGGTAGTAGACGCGGCGCACCTCGTCCTCGTCATAGAAGTCGCGCACGGCGCTCTGATGCTGGATCAGCGCAAAGCCGTTGCTGTCGAGCGAGATCGTGTCGGCGATCGGTCTCAAATCGTGGATCGCGACCCGGTGCGTTTCCGGCAGCGAATTGCTACGGGGCACTCCCGCCGGCGGGTCGAAGGTGTAGTTGCGTGGCCGCTCGGCCATGGGCGTCATGTACTGCACGTCGGCCTCGACATGCGGCAGCGTAGCAATGACACCGGGATCCAGCAGCGTGGTCTCGTCCAGGGGCATGATCGGTCCTCCGCACCCAACTGTTACGGTGCAACATGACCCAAGATGTCTGCCCTTCCCGCGCGGCGCGCCACCGAGAATAACTTAAGGCCCGATAAGAATTTGTTTAATCGAGCACGCTGCCCGGCGCGTGCGCGATGCCTATTTCTGTCGCTCCCGGTAATCCCCGAACACGGCATCGCGCTCGCTGAGCAGCTTCGACACGCTTTCGCCATCGCGGCGGAAGCGGCTCATATAGGCGCGGCTCGACTCGGTGTTGAAGCACAACGCCTGAAGCTCGGTGCCAGCCCTGATGGCCGCGCGCATGCCCATGATTTCCATGGCGCGGTGCACGCTGCGCTTGTTGATCTGCTGGATGTCGCTGGGAATTTTGGCGATGCGCTCGGCGACCTTCAGCACCTCGGCTTCAAGCTGGTCGGCAGCCCAGGCACGGTTGGCCCATCCGCGCGCCGCGGCCTCGATCCCGCTCAGCGAATCGCCCGTCAGCATCGACTCCATGGCCTGGCGCATGCCCATCAGCCAGGGATGGAATTGCATGTCGGGCGGACTCATGAGCCGAACGGGCGGATAGCCGATCTGGGCGTCCTCGGCGACATAGACCAGGTCGCAGGCGGTCGCGAGCTCGGTGCCGCCGGCCAGGCAATAGCCGTGCACCTGCGCGATCACCGGCTTGGCGAGGTCCCACACGCGGAACCAGCCCTCGGCCACGTGTCGGGGCCACTGGCCAAGCCCGCCGGCAGTGTGGAACGGCTGGTCGACACGGTTGTCCGCCGACAGATCGTAGCCGGCACAGAATGCCGGTCCGGCGCCACGGATCACCGTCACGCGCACCTCCGGATCGCGATCATTGGCTTCGAGCGTCTGGAAGATTTCGGTCCGCAGGAGATTGTTGAGCGCATTGCGCTTCTCCGGCCGATTCAAGGTGATCCGGCTGACGCCAGGCCGCGGCGCGTCGATGACGATATGGGTTGATGTGGACATCGCCTTGCTCCTCCGAATCATTGTTGTCCGGAGCGTAGCGCAAGGGACGCGCAGCGTAAGGCCGCCAGTCCTGCGCGGTCGGTCGAGCAGCTATCCGCGCAGGTGGCAGGCGACCTGGTGGCCGTCCGGCCCGCCCTTGAGCTTGGGCACCTCCGTACTGCAGAGCGGCAGCTGGCGGATCGGGCAGCGCGTGTGGAAATGACAGCCCGAGGGCGGTCGCAAGGGGCTGGGCACATCGCCCTGCAGCATGATGCGCTGGCGCTTCACCGACGGATCGGGGATCGGCACGGCCGACAGCAGTGCCTCGGTATAGGGGTGCAGCGGCTTGGTATAGAGGTCGCGCGCCGAGGCGATCTCGACGATGCGGCCCAGGTACATGACGGCAACGCGCGTGCTGATGTGCTCAACCACCGACAGGTCGTGGGCGATGAACAGATAGGTCAGGTTGAACTGCTGCTGCAGGTCTTCGAGCAGGTTGATGACCTGGGCCTGGATCGAGACGTCCAGCGCCGAGACCGGCTCGTCGCAGACGATCAGCTTGGGCGACACCGCCAGCGCCCGCGCGATGCCGATGCGCTGCCGCTGGCCACCAGAGAATTCATGCGGGTAGCGCCGCATGTGGTCGGCGTTGAGGCCCACCGTCTCCAGCAGCTGAACGATGCGTTCTTCGAACTCGCGCTGGTTCTTGGCGAGGTTATGGATGGTCAGCGCCTCGCCGATGATGGCGCCCACCGTCATGCGCGGATTGAGCGAGGCGTACGGGTCCTGGAAGATGATCTGCATGTCGCGGCACAGCGCGCGCAGGGCGCTCCTGCCGAGCGCCGGCACATCCTTGCCCTCGAACCACACCTCGCCTGACGTCGGTTCGATCAAGCGCAGGATGCAGCGCCCGGTGGTCGACTTGCCGCAACCCGACTCGCCCACCAGGCCCAGCGTCTCGCCGACGCCCAGCTCGAAGCTCACGCCATCGACGGCGTGCACGCGATCCACCTCGCGGGACAGCAGGCCGCCCTTGACCGGGAAGTGCTTCACCAGATCCTTGACGCGCAGCAGCGGCTCGGTCATCGACGCTTTCCTCGCGAACGCTTAGAGAATACAGGCGACCTTGTGGCCGGGGCCAACGTCACGCAGCGGCGGCGGCGACTCGAAACAGCTGGCCCTGGCATGCTTGCAGCGCGGCGCGAAGCGGCATCCGACCGGCGGGTTGAGCAGGCTCGGCACCACGCCGGCGATCGCTTCCAGGCGCGTCTTTTTCACCGACGCCGTGTCGATGCGCGGGATCGAGCGGATCAGGCCCTGCGTGTAGGGATGTCGCGGCGCGCGGAAGAGCTCGCCGACCGGCGCTTCCTCGACCACCTTGCCGGCATACATCACCACGACCCGCTGGGCCGTCTCCGCCACCACGCCCATGGCATGGGTGATCAGCATCACCGCCATGCCGAACTTGGACTTCATCTCGGCCAGCAGCTCGAGAATCTGCGCCTGGATGGTGACGTCGAGCGCCGTCGTCGGCTCGTCAGCGATCAGCAGCTTGGGATTGCACGACAGCGCCATCGCAATCATGACCCGCTGGCGCATGCCGCCGGAGAACTGGTGCGGATAGTCGCGCACGCGCCGCTGCGGGTTGGGAATGTTCACGACGCGCAACATCTCGGCGGCGCGCTCCAGCGCCGCCTTGCGCCCCAGGCCTTCGTGCAGGCGGATCACCTCGGCGATCTGATCACCCACGGTGTAGACCGGGTTGAGCGAGGTCATCGGCTCCTGGAAGACGATGGCGATTTCCTTGGCGCGGATCTTGCGCATCTCGTCCGGTCCCAGGGGCACCAGGTCCCGTCCCTGCCACAGGATCTGACCTTCGACGATCCTGCCGGGCGGCATCGCGATCAGCTTCAGCGCCGACAGCGCCGTGACGGTCTTGCCGCACCCCGACTCGCCCACCACGCCCACGGTCTCGCCGCGATCGATCCGGATATCGACGCCGTCGACCGCCTGCACCATGCCGTCATCGGTGGCGAAGTGCGTCTTCAACCCACGTATCTCGAGCAACCGCTCGGCCATGAAACCACCCTGCCCTGTTCATCGTCGTTTTATTGGTGAACGGCTTCGAGCTTGTAGCCGTCGAGATCGATCACGAATGCCGCATAATAAGTGTCGCCATACTGCGGCCGCGGGCTCGGCGCACCGGCATCGCGGCCGCCCGCAGCCATCGCAGCCGCATGGAACGCATCGACGGCAGCCCGATCCGGCGCGTCGAAGGCCAGATGAAAACCCGCCCCGGGGGCCACGACCTGTCCCGGCCTGGCGAACAGCGCCAGCTTGTCGCCGCCGCCCTTCTCGCCGAAGCCGACACCGCGCTCGTTGCTCCAGACACGCTCGAAGCCCAGCGGCGCCAGGATGCGATCATAGAAGCGCGCCGCCCGCTCGAGATCCTCAACGCCGAAAGACAGATGGCCCAACATGCTCATGCGCACTACATCACCTTGCGCGGGTCCAGCGCGTCGCGCAGGCCATCGCCGATGAAGTTGATGGTGAGCACGGCGAGGAAGATGGCGACACCGGGCGCCAGCACCCAGTGCGGCGCGAAGTCGATGTTGTCCTTGGCATCGAACAGGATGCGCCCCCAGGTCGGGATGTCGGGCGGAAAGCCGAGACCGAGGAACGACAATGTCGATTCGGCGATGATGGCCGCCGCCACGTCGATCGTGCCGGCGACGATCACCGGTCCCAGCGCATTGGGCAGGATATGGCGTACCACGAGACGCGGCGTCGAGGCGCCCAGCGCCCGGGCTGCTTCGACGAACTCCTTCTCGCGCAGCGAGAAGAACTGCGCCCGCACCAGCCGGGCCACCGGCATCCAGCGGAATCCGCCGATCACCACCACGATCAGGACGAACATGCCGAACTCAGGCCCGGCGATCGCCTTCAGCTTGTCGCGGAACAGGTAGATGACCAGCAGCAGCAGCGGCAACTGTGGCAGGGACAGGAACAGATCGGTGAGCCACATCAGCGCCGCATCGACGCCGCCGCGTGAGATACCGGCGATCGCCCCGATCACCACCCCGACCATGATCGCCACGGCCATCGCCGCCAGGCCGACGGCAAGCGAAATGCGCCCGCCATAGAGCATGCGCGCCAGCAGGTCCTGGCCGAGGTCATCGGTGCCCAGCGGATGCTGCCAGCTGGGCCCTTGCAGCTTGGCCGCAAAGTCGATCTCGTTGACCGGCACCCGCCAGATCAGCGGGCCGAACACGACCAGAAAGACCATCGCGCTCAGGATGAAGATGCTCGCCACCGCCAGGCGGTGGCGACGGAAGCGCCGCCAGGCCTCGCGCCACGGCGAGACATGCTTGCGGCCGGCGGCGCGCGCCTGCGCGCTAGCGATAGGCGATACGAGGGTCGAGCCAGCCATAGAGGATATCGGCGATCAGGTTGAAGAGGATGACCAGGCACGCGAACACGAATGTCACGGCCATGATCACGGGCGTGTCGTTGGCCAGGATCGCGCTGATCAGCAGCGATCCGATGCCGGGGATGCGGAAGATCTGCTCGGTGACGATGGCGCCGCCGAACACGATCGGCATCTGCAAGGCGATCAACGTCACGACCGGGATCATGGCGTTGCGCACGACGTGCTTCACCACCACGGTGCCTTCGGCCAGCCCCTTGGAGCGGGCCGTCGTCACGTGATCGAGGCGGATCATGTCGAGCACCGACGAACGCACGTAGCGCGTCATCGAAGCGCCCTGGAACAGGCCCAGCACGGCGATCGGCATCAGCGACTGGCGCAGGTGCTCCCAGTACCATCGCCAGCCGGTGGCGGTGACGTCGCTGTACACGAACGGCAGCCAGTCGAGGTAGATGCTGAACACCAGGATGAACAGCAGGCCGGTAAAGAACGTCGGCAACGAGAAGCCGACGAAGGCCAGCGTGTTGGCGATCTGGTCGAAGATCGAGTACGGCCGCGTCGCGGCATAGACGCCGACCGGCAACGCGATCAGTAGCGACAGGATCTGCGCCGAGCCGATCACGAACAGGGTCGCCGGCAGGCGCTGCAGGATCAGCGTGTCGGCGTTCACGCGGCTGGCGAAGGAGAAACCCCAGTCGCCCTGCAGCATGGCCGTCAGCCAGTGCAGATACCGCAGGTAGATCGGATCATCGAGACCGAACTTGGCGCGCAGTGCTGCGCGGACTTCCGGCGGCACGGCGGGATTGGTGGCCAGTTCATCGAAGGGATCACCCGGCGCCAGCGCCAGCACGGTGAACAACACGATGCTGATCCCGAGCAGGCTCGGGATCGCGATCATCAGGCGCCGCAGCAGATAGTGGGTCACAAGGCCCCCATCTCTCGTCGGGCTCTAGGCGTCTCGATACCAGTCCTTCAACGCCCACAAATCATTGTCCCAGCCGCTGATCGAGGCGTGCAGCTTGTTGGAGATGGCCGCAACGCGCGGCCGGTAGACCACCGGGATGACCGCCATGTCATTGCAGGCCAGATCGTTCAGCTTGATGAACAGCGCGGCGCGCTTGACCGGATCAAGCTCGCCCTGGGCCGCACGGTAGGTCTTGTCGTATTCCTCGCTGCGCCAGCGCGTGACGTTGCGGCCCTGCCACTTGTTCTCCTTGGTCGAGACTTCCGCCGACAGGAACTGCAGCATGAACTGCTCGGGATCAGGCTGCGTCATCGTCTGGGTGTACATCTGGATGTCGCAGTAGAACTTGGTATAGGTGTCCGGATTGGCGACGTCGGACGAGAAGAAGACCGACGCCGTGATCGACTTCAGCTCGAGATCGATGCCCGCTTTCTGGCAGGCCTGCTTGACGATCTGCTGGGTCTTCTGGCGCGGCGCGTTGATCGAGGTCTGGTAGACGAATTTCAGCTTCTTGCCGTCCTTGGCGCGAATGCCGTCGGAACCGAGCTTCCAGCCCGCGGCCTCGAGCACCTGGTTCGCCTTCTCGATGCTGAACTCCCACTTGGTGTTCTGCGAGCGGAAGCGCTCCGGACCGTTCACGTAGTTGCCGGTCGCAACGCCGGTGCGGCCATAGATGTGCTCCTGCACCGACTTGCGATCGATCAGCAGGGCCAGCGCCTGGCGCACGGCCACGTCCGACAGCAGCGGATGCTTGGTCTTGACGCTGGCGCGCTCGCCGTCGACCTCGGTCCAGGGGTCGGTGAAATTGACCCCGATATGCTCGATATTGCCGCCCTGCGTGATCTCGGCCTTCCCCTTGCCGCCTTTTTCCAGGCGCAGGAGGATCTCGTCCTCGACCTGCATGTTCCAAGCGTAATCGTATTCGCCGGTCTGCATCACCGCGCGCGCGGCCGACACGGCATCGCCACCGCCCTTCATCTCGATGGAGTCGAAATAGGGCCGGTTGGGCTCATGGTAGTTGGTGTTGATCTCGCCCCGCACCATGTCGCCGGGCTTGAAGTCGACGAACTTGTACGGCCCGGTGCCGACCGGCTTGAGGTTGGTCGGCGCCTCGCGCGACTTGCCTCCCTTGTAGGCCTCGAACAGGTGCTTGGGGATGATCGGCCCGCGGGTGCTGCAGAACGCCTCGGCCCAGAACGGCGTCGGCTTGTCGAACAGCACGCGCACGGTGAGGTCGTCGACCTTCTCGACCTTGACGTCCTTGTAGGCGCCGATCGTGACGGCCGCGGTCGCCGGGTCGGTGGCGAACT
>DATEIF010000631.1:0-9716 GCA_035279205.1 Vineibacter sp. | reverse complement strand
CTTCCTCGACGATCCGGTCAATGGCGATCAGTTCCGCCAGCGCGACAAGCGCACCATCCTGGGGCTGAATGCCAGCCATACGTTCAAGGGCCGGTTGGGCGATATGCCGACCCAGACGCGGATCGGTCTTCAGGGCCGCTTCGACGATATTCGCGTCGGCCTGTTCAAGACCCATCAGCGCGAGACACTGTCGACGGTACGGGAAGACCGTGTCAGGGAGTCCAGCCTCGGTCTTTACATCCAGAACACCACGCGATGGACGGAGTGGCTGCGCACGAACGTGGGCGTGCGCGGCGACTACTACGCCGCCAAGGTGCGCAGCGACACGCCGGCTAACTCAGGCAAAACCGACGATTTCATCGCCAGCCCCAAGGCGGGTCTGGTGTTGGGTCCGTTCGCCAGGACCGAACTGTTCCTGAACGGCGGTTTCGGCTTTCACAGCAACGATG
This sequence comes from Vineibacter sp., assembly GCA_035279205.1. GTDB lineage: Bacteria > Pseudomonadota > Alphaproteobacteria > Reyranellales > Reyranellaceae > Vineibacter. The sequence continues at coordinate 9,267 of DATEIF010000631.1, read as the reverse complement.
TGCGGGGCGTGACCATCACGGTCGATCCCGCCGACAAGGTGACGCCCTTGCCGCGCGTGCCGCTGCTCGTGCGCTCCAAGGGCGCCGAGATCGGCGTGCGCACCCGGGCGCTGAAGGGGCTCGACAGTTCGCTGGCGCTCTTCGTGCTGACGTTCGATTCGGAGATCCTGTTCGTCGGCGATGCGGGCACGACGGAGGCGAGCCGGCCCAGCCGCCGCATCGGCGTCGAATGGACCAATCACTATCAGGCCATGCCGTGGCTGGCGCTCGACCTCGATCTCGCCATCACGCGCGCGCGGTTCACCAATCATGATCCGGCCGGCAAGCGCATCCCGGGTGCACCGGGGGTCGTGGTCTCGGCCGGTGTCGAGCTGGGTGAGGACCTGGGCTGGTTCGGTGGCCTGCGCCTGCGCTATTTCGGGCCCCGCCCGCTGATCGAGGACAACAGCGTGCGTTCGCGGTCGACGACCCTGGTCAGCGGCCGCATCGGCTATGCCTTTGACAACGGTGTGCGCATCCAGCTCGACGCCTTCAACCTGCTGAACAAGAAGGCGAGCCAGATCGACTATTTCTACACCTCGCGCCTGCAGGGCGAGGCGCCTGTAGGTGTCGACGACCGCCATTTCCACCCCGCCGAACCACGCGCCTTCCGCCTGACCCTGGCCAAGGTGTTTTAGATCTATCCCTCCCTCAGCGCAGCTGGGGGAGGAAGTGCAATTGCTACCACCGGAACTCCAGCCCTACGAACACGGCGCGGCCTTCGCCGGGGTTGTAGAGCTGGTCGACCGGCGTTGCGATCGGCCGGGCGTTGGTGTTCGAGACATAGGTCTTGTTGAAGAGATTGCGCGCGTCGAGGAAGATGCTGAGCCCGTTCTCGAAGGTCCAGCCGGCGCGGGCGCCGAGAAGGGCGTAGGACCTGGTGCGGAACGCCTTGGTGTTGGCGTTGTCGACATAATAGCCCTGCGGCACCCATTCGATGTTGGGGCCGAACCAGAAACCCAGCGGGTGGCTGTAGCGCAATTCGGCGCGTATGTAATGGCGCGGCGCGCCCGGGATCTGGTTGTTGCCGGCGACCGGGTCGTTGCGGAACCGGAAATCGCTGAAGGTATAAGCCAGCCGCGCGTCGATCTTGTCCTTGGTACCCGCCGCCGGCGTGAACAGCCCGTCGAACAGCGTGGCATCGAGGCCCAGCTCGACGCCCTGGTGGATCGTGCGGTCGGCATTGAGCGCAAAGCCGCCGTCACCGGAGCCCGGCACGACGAACAGCTGCAGTTCGTCGCGGACCCAAGCGCGATAGAGTGACAGGTCAAAGCCGATGCCACGCCACTTGCCGCGCGTGCCGACCTCGGCCGTCCACGATTTCTGTGGCTTGAGGTTGGCGAAGCCCGGATTGGCGTTGGGGTTCAGCTCTGAAAACGTCGGCGGCTCCGAGGCACGGCTGAGGTTGCCGAAGACCTGCAGGTCCGGACGTGGCTGCCACAGGACACCGATCTTGGGATTGAAGCTGGTGAAAGTCTTGCTGCCGCTGTCGTCGCCGTTGCTGAGGAACTTGTCGTCCAGGCGCCGGCGCGCCCGGCCGAGCTGGGCGCCGATGATGATGGCAACGGTCGGGTCGAGGTAGAGCCGGTTCTCCCCGTAGAGCTCGATGTTGGTCGAATGCTCATCGACATGGTTCATCAGGCCGTTGCGGTGGCCATTGCTGTTGACATAGGTCTTGTTGACGTTGACGCCGGTGAACAGGTTGGCGCCCACGACATACTCGTTCTTGAGGCCGCCGATCATGCCGGTGCCCTTCCATCGCAGGCTGCCGCCGCCATCATCGGAGACGTTGTCGACGATGCCGAACGACAGTGGGTGGAACAGCGTCTTGTGGTGATACCAGGCTGAGAAAGTCAGCTCGTCGTCGCCGAAGCGGAATGTCGTGCGGTTGGCCAGCCGTACCGAATCGATGTCGCGGCGCGTTCCCTTCGCGAAGCTCGATGGATCGGTCGCGCGTGGGTCGGAATAGGTCAGCGCGCGGTTGAGCGAGCTCGGGATCTTCTGCCGGATGTGGTTCACGCCGGCGAAGAAGCGTGTCTCGACATTGTCGCCGAAGCGATAGCCGAGGTTGCCGTTGAACCGCAGATAGTCGCGCGCGGTATGATCGCGATACCCATCCGAACGACTGTAGGTCGGCGACAGCCAGAAATCCCAGGGGCCCAGGCTGCGGGCGGCCGCAATCTGGCCACCGGCGCTGCCGAAGCTGCCGCCATCGGTGCGCAGCAGCAGGCGAGGCGCATCACGCCCGGTCGGCGAGACGTAGTTGATCGCGCCGCCCAGCGACGCGGCACCCCACTGCAGGGCGTTGGCGCCGCGGAAGACTTCGATGTAGCGGACGCCCAGCGGATCGAGCTCCTGCGTATCGGCGCCGCCGTCGGCCAGGTTCATCGGCACGCCGTCGACCATGACGCGAATGCCGCGCAGGTGGAAGTTGCGCGACAGGCCGGAGCCGCGGATCGACAGCCGCGCGTCCTCCTGGCCGTACTTCGGTTGCGCGAACACGCCCGGCACATAGTCGAGCGCATCCTTCACGGTCACGGCCCGGCTGTCGCGGATGCGTTCGCTGGGGACGATACTGACGCCGCCCGGTGTGCGCTCGATATCGCGGCGGGCGTCGTCGGCGGTCGGCACCGTCAATGACCGCGTGATTCTGTCGCCGGTCACGGTGACGGGCGGCGTTTCGATCGGTGCCTGGGCGAAGGCGGGCTGCACCGCAAGGACAAGGCCCAGCGCCGTGGCCGCGGACGCGGTCCAGCGCTTCAAAGGTGGCTCTCGATGCAGGTCGGGTTGTCGAGGGCTGATGTCGGACGGCATTTGTCGTGTCTCCCCGCCACGCGGCACGCCTGCTCGGCGGCCATGGCAGTCTTCAAACGGAATGGAAGCAGGAGCAGGGGCGCCGTTCGGCGCGCGGCCGGGCGGCGTCGTTACGGGACGGTGCGCGGGGAGATGGGTGGATCGCGCGGATGGCCGGGCCGTTCCGGCGGTACAATGTCAGTTCGCTGCGGGCCCGGCGCTCGCGGCGGCGCGGTGGCGTTGGCGGCGCGGGCCGGCGGCAGGATCTCGGGTTGGTCGGGAGCGAGGGTGGGAATGCCCGCGACGAGGCAGCATGCCAGCTTGCCGGCCTTGGCGTGCACGTCGAAGGGCAGGTGAAAGCCCACAGCCTTGCCGTCGGCGACATCGGCAGCCGCCAGCGCATCGAGGCTGATCAGCTTCAGCCCGTCGGCCGAACAGATCACCATGTAGCCGTTGACTGGGCCATCCGCGAAGCGCTGCAGGGCGCGGGCGTGCGCGATCGGCGAGAAGGCCTGGAGGGAGAGTGCCAGCAGTGCCAGCCACAGGGCGATCGCACGCCGCCACGTGACCTGGGAGCGCAGGCCTGCGGACCGCTCATCAGCCGGCGCGATGCGCGCGCGCCCAGGGGCGTCGTGGATCATGGCCGGATCACGATCGTGTCTTCGAGCGTCACCTGCTCGAAGTCTGAGACCAGGATGTCGGCGCGCACGGACCAGCGGCCGGGTGTCGGCAAGACGAGATTGTCGACCATCCAGGTGCCGTCGTCGCGCTTGTGCGCTGCACGCCGGATTGGCTCGATGCCGGCGTCGGGATTGGCCAGCGCCAGCGTCACCTCCTTGGCCTCGAGCGGCGTGAAGTCGCCGGCAATAGTGGTAACGACAACCATCACGGGTCCGGTTCGGCCGGGCATCACCGTGATATCGGCCATCGCCGCGGCCGTGTGGATATGCACATAGGCGGGCGCCTGCGCGGCGCTGGCGAGCGCCCGTGGTGGCGGCGTGAAGCGCCAGAGCGACACCATGCCGAGAATACCCAGCACGAGGACCGTCTCGACCAGGATGGCCCTGGCCAGACGCCGGGCCGCATTCGGTTCCCCTTGGTCGACCGCGGACGTCCACCGCCAGCGGTTGACGGCCGCCACGCCCAACAGGATGACGAGGAGCCCGCCCTTGATCAGCAGGACGTTGCCGTACGCCGTCGTCCACAGCGAACTCGGCTGCTCGAGCTGAATGACCGCGAGCGTGAGGCCCGAGGCGACCAGCGGCACAAGGGCAATCGGGATGGCGCGCGAAAAGCGATGCAGCGTATCGACGGCCTCCGGCGCACGCGCCGTCAGCTGCATGGCCAGTGGTACCAGGGCGCCGATCCAGAAGCCGATGGCGATCGTGTGGAGAAACACCGCCGGTCGGGTCAGCCACTGAGGATGCGCGGCGCCGGCGTGTCCACTGGACGCCAGGGCCACGCCGACACACACGAGCGCCAGCAACGACAGGCCGCGGGTGTAGAGCGGCGAGACCAGGCGTACGGTTGCCAGAGCCAGCAGCAGTGCCACGGCAGCGACGATAACCGTCCGTCCATAGCTGGTATTCAGGCCGGCGATCCAGGTCTCCGGCATCGCGACGCCCGAGAGCGTGCCGTCCAGCGCGTCAATGCCCTGTAGACCGACGGAAAGCGGTGCCGCGATCAGGCCCAGCCCGATCATGCGCACAACGAAGCGCAGGCCGTAGCGCGAGCCCGGTGCAATCCAGGCCCGGCAGAAGGTGCCGCCCACGCCGAAGAACAGGCTCGCCAGCAGGGTGAGCTTGATGATCCAGACAGCGCCGCGCACCGGATCGCGGTGCAGTGGCGTGGCGACCGGTCTGGCGACAGCGCTCTGTGTTCGCACCGAAAACACGACAGCGCCGGCGACAGGGTGGCCGTCCTCGGAAACGACGCGCCAGCTCAGCACATGGGTGCCGGAGGCAATGTCGCCGGGCGCTTCGACGGCCAAGGTGGCGCCGTCCTGCGATGGTTTCTGCAAGTCGAGCGTGCTGCCGTCCGGTCGGACGAGCTTGAGCACCAGCGGCGAGACCGGTTCGTTGAAGGTCAGGCTGAAGCGCGTCGGTGCTTCGGCGACGACGGCACCGTCGGCCGGCTCGGTGCGCAGCAAGGCGGCGTGCGCCAGCGCGTCGCCAGCCGCTGCCGTAAGCACCAGCATGGCAAGAGTGATCATCGCGGCAATGCGACGTCGCCACGGCCCAACGGTCATCCCGAGCACGGCGAGGCGATCAAGCATCATCCCTGAACGCCTCGCTGGTCTTGGGTGAGGGGTGTTCGACGCGGGCGGGTCACGTCACTTCTTGGGCAGCAGTCTCAGGCCCGGTGCCGGGCTCTCGTAGTCACCCGCCTTCTTGCCCTCGGCAGGGATCTCGATCCAGCGTGATGTGCCGCCGCCCGTGCATTCCTGGACGACGGGGAAATAGATCATCGTGTCGGGCTTGAGATCGGCGCTCAGATAGACCTGCAGCACGAACTCGTCATAGAACGCGTCCGGCAGCATGCCGCCGCTCCAGCTGACCTCCTTGGCCCCCTCGCTGACCGAGCCATGATAGAGGTCGTAGGCCTTGGCGTACTTGCCCTTGACGACCTTCAACTCCCAGCCGGGCTTGGGCATCGGCTTCACGCCGATCACGCCCTCAGGGATCTTGACGCGTACGGCGGTGGTCGTGGCGCCCTTGCAGCCGTGCGGGACGCGGAACACCGCCTTGTAGCCCGACGACACCGAGGCTTCCTGCGTCTCCAGGGTGACGTGGGCGAAGGCCGATGAGGCACATGCGGCAATGGCCGCAGCAATGATGACCTGCTTCAACATGACTGTTCTCCGTGGATTTCGAATGACCATCCCTCCGCCGGGCGGAAGGGATGCGCAAAGCGCGGCTGGCGCTTGTGTCATCGATTCCCGCCGAAGGCGGGAGGGGGAGTGCGCGGCTGGTGCCGCGCCCAGTCAAAGCGGTGGAGCTCGAGGATAGCTGGTGCGCTCCGGCGGCAGGCCGGTTGGGCGCGGGGGATCCTGAAGCCGCGGCGGCGCCGTCGCCATCACGGTGCGGACCGGTGGCAGCAGCGTGGGCAGGTCCGGTTCGACCGCCGGCACGCCGGCGACCAGGCAGCAGGCGTACTTGCCGGCCTTGGCCTGGACATCGAACGGCAAGTGGAAGCCGACGGCCTTGCCGTCGCGGGCATCGGCGGCAATCAGCTTGTCGAGATCGATCAGCTTCAGCCCATCGGGCGCGCAGATCACGACATAGCCGCCGATGGGACCGGCGGCGAAACGCTGCAGCGCGCGGGCATGCGCGACGGGCGAAAAGGCCTGGACTGTCAGCGCCAGCAGCGCGAGCCACAGCGCCAGCGCGTGCCGCCACGCGGTGCGTGGCGCGCTGGACTGGGCTGGTGCGATGCAAGAACGTTCCATTAACATGGATTTCTAGCGCCGCGACTGAACGAAGTCGAGGCGGTGCCCGCAACTGCGACGAGATGAACCGGCGCCCCCCGTGGAGGAAAAGCATGCCCAAGTCCGTCAACCGCCAATGGGTGCTCTCGTCGCGGCCGACCGGCATGGTCGGGCCGGAGCATTTCACCCTGCGCGAGCAGCCGGTGCCGCAGCCGGGGACCGGCGAGATCGTGGTGCGCACGCGGCTGCTCTCGCTCGACCCGGCCAATCGCGCCTGGATGTCCCCGGTGCCGACCTACAAGGCGCCGGTGTCGCCAGGCGACGTGATGCACGGCTTCGCGCTGGGCGAAGTGACGGCCTCGAACGTGGCTGACATCAAGGTTGGTGACCTGGTCGATGGCATGCTGGGCTGGCAGGACTACGCCGTGATGAAGGCGGGTGAGGTGACACGCCGCGATTCGCGCTACCGGCCCGAGGCGCTGATGGGCGTGCTCGGCATTACCGGGCTGACGGCCTACTACGGGCTGCGCGAGGTCGGGCGTCCCAAGCCGGGCGAGACGGTGCTGGTGTCAGCGGCCGCCGGTGCGGTCGGCTCGATCGTGGGCCAGATCGCCAAGATCGAAGGCTGCCGCGTGGTGGGCACCGCCGGCGGGCTCGAGAAATGTGCCTGGCTCACGGACACGCTGGGGCTCGACGCCGCCATCGACTACAAGAGCGCCGACCTGCGCCGCGCCCTGAAGGAAGCTTGCCCGCGCGGCATCGACGTCTACTTCGACAACACCGGCGGCGCCGTGCTGCAGGCGGCCCTCTATCAGATGAACATGGGCGGCCGCATCGTGTGCTGCGGCAACCTCTCGCAATACAACGCCGAGCGCCCCGAACCGGGTCCCATCGGCGTGCCGGGGCTGCTGGTGGTGAAGCGCCTGCGCATGGAAGGCTTCATCGTCATGGACTATTTCGCCACCCGCCCGCAGGCCGAGGCGACCTTGGCCAAGTGGGTGGAGGAGGGCAAGCTGAAGGCGGCAGAGGATATCGTCGATGGCCTCGAAAAGGCCCCTGCGGCGCTGGCGGAGCTGTTCGCCGGCCGCAATCGCGGCAAGCTGCTGGTGCGGGTGGCGTGAGCGGCGATGCAACGTTGCACGGCAAGCGGCGTTGTCATTATGCATGATCACGCGAACGTTGCAGTTCATCGCCGTCATTTTGACGGCGCTGGCGCTGGTGCCGGCAGGCGCGCATCTGCTCGAGCTGCCCAACAAGATCGTGTTGCCGCAGGCCGAATATTTCACGGTGCAGGGCATCTATCGCGGCTGGTCGCTGTTGGGCGTCGTGCTGGTGGCCGCGATCCTGGCGAACCTGCTGCTGACCGTGTGGCTGCGCCGGCGCGGCGTCGCTTTCTGGCTGGCGCTGGCCAGCCTGCTGCTGGTCGGCGCGACGCTCGCGATTTTCGTCGTCTCGACCTATCCCGCCAACCAGGCCACGCAGAACTGGACCGTCGTGCCCGAAAACTGGCAGGCCCTGCGTGACCAGTGGGAATACGCCCACGCCATCAGCGCGATCCTGATCTTCATCGCGCTCTGCTTCGTCCTCTTGTCGACGTTCAGCGCGCGCCGGTGAGGCGCGGCTGTCAGCGATTCCTAATAGATCATCGACATGTGCTCGAAGATCTTCTGCCGGCGCTCCTCGGCCTGCCGCGCCAGGTCTGCGTCGGTCGGATAACGCAGCAGGTTGGCGCCGCCGTCCTGGGCCGGTGTCAGGATGACGTAGCGGACCCGACCGGTCAGATGCTCGGTGTGGCCGCCGATGAAGGGAAGCCACGAGGGCATGCCCAGCCCCCGCGACGTCCAGCCGAACGTCATCCCGCCCGTACCGCGCAGAAAGGTTCTGGCCGCGGCTTCCAGGAACAGCCAGCCGTCCTCGCTCTCGGCCACGTTGCAGCCATCGAAATACATCCGTGTCTTGGGAAACGGAAAAAGTCGTTCGTAGTGGCCGGCGTTGAACCGCGAGTAGAGGACATAGGGCGACAGCGACTCATCGCCGAACCAGATGCGTCCGGGACCGCCATGCGTCGTGAAGATGGCGTTCTTGAACGTCACCCCTTCTTTCAGAAGCCGGTCCAGGATCGCCTGGAGCTGATCCAGCGTGTCGGCCCTGGCGGTGTACACGTCATCGCCGTCGTGCCCGCCTTGCTGCCGGCCGATCCAATCGGACGCATCGAAGATGCTCAGCAGCCTGTAAACCTTGCCTGCCATCGCCATGTCCCCGCCGTTGCCATGAACCGAAACGGCGGGGAACATGATGGCCGCGGGACCCAGGCGATATTCCCATTTGGTAATGGGATGCCTGGATCACTGGCTGTTGAGCAGACCGCGGGCGACCGAAGACCGGTGGCGGATGCGACGCTGGCCGCACGACGGTCGATGTCAGCGTGCGTAGAGCCCCTTGTGCAGATCCCGCAGGACGTTCTTCTGCACCTTGCCCATGGTGTTGCGCGGCAGGTCGTCGACAAACAGCACCCGCTTGGGCTGCTTGAACTTGGCCAGCCTGCTCTCCAGTGCCGACAGGATCGCGCGCTCGTCCACCGCAGCGCCGGTCTTGCGCACGACGACGGCGGTGACGCCTTCGCCGAAGTCAGGATGCGGCACGCCCACGACCGCGCTCTCGACCACGCCGTCGATGGCGTCGATCTCGCCCTCGATCTCCTTGGGATAGACGTTGAAGCCGCCCGTGATGATCAGGTCCTTGCCGCGGCCCACGATGTGCACGTAGCCGCGCTCGTCGATACGGCCGAGATCGCCGGTGACGAAGAAGCCGTCGGCGCGGAACTCGGCCGCCGTCTTCTCCGGCATGCGCCAGTAGCCCTTGAAGACGTTGGGCCCGCGCACCTCGATGACACCGATCTCGCCCTGCGGGACATCGCCGCCTGTCTCGGAGTCGGCGATACGCAGCTCGACGCCGGGCAAGGGATGGCCGACCGTGCCGGCGCGCCGCTCGCCATCATAAGGGTTCGA